>JACRCT010000771.1 GCA_016218885.1 Deltaproteobacteria bacterium
AGAAGGCCCCGCGCCTCGTCGCGGCACTCGGCGTCATAGCTGCCCTCGAGGTAGTCGAGCGGCGGTCCCGGCACCTGTGCCACTCGTGCGCCCGCGATGAAGAGCTCGCACTCGCCATCGGCATGGAAGCGGGCCCGCCCCAACGCGAACTGCTCCTTGTGACGCAGCGTGGCTCCATGGGCATGCAGGTCGATCTCGCGCCGGATTCCTGCCGCGGGGCGCTCCAGCCGCAGCTTCAGCGGCCCTTCGGGGACGAGATAGCCCTGGATGGGCGTGGAGCCGATCTTCTTCTGGCCCAGGAGCACCTCGACCACGACGTTGGACTCCAAGAAGAGCGAGACCTTGCCCTGCTCGTCCTCTCCTGCCCCCCCCTTGCCCTGCAGCAGGACCGCGACCTGCGACCGGAGGCCAGGCATGAGCGCCACCACCCCCATCGCCGCCACCGCGATGAGCGCCAAGGGCCATCTCGGAAAGCCGCCCGACGCCTTCTCCGGATGCTGGGGCATCTCGAAGACCGAGGGCCTCGCCTCGGTGGCCTCGTCGTCGTCGTCATCGCCGAGGTCCGCGAAGCCCGCTGCAGGAGAAGGAGGCTCCATGCCCTCCGTCGCCTCGTGGTCCAGGGTGAGCTTTCGACGCTGCCCCGCGCTGCTGGAGTGGGGGCGAGGGACCGAACCGCTCGCACGCCTCGGCTCCCTGGGGTCTGCGGCCGGCGCAGCGTCGAGGCCGGCGGGCGAGCCGGCCAGAGCGTTGCCTCTGCTCGAACGGCGGATGGAGCGATCAGGCTCCGCCTTGGACACCTGCGGCGAGGCGGGCTGCAACTCCGACGAAGGCTTGTCGCCCCCTGACCGGCCCTTGGGGTCCTCCGCTGCGCGAATCGTCGCCGTGGCGCGGCCAGCTCCCTTCTGCCATGGCTTGGCCTCGACGAGCTCTGCCTCGTCCTCGGGAAGCTCCTCCGACATGGCCGACGAGGTGGCAGGCGCCGGGACAGGGGCCTGCATGAACTCCAACCGGGTCGGGACGTTCTTGGGCAGCGGGAACCCGCCGCTGACGGGCGGCTTGGACGAGGAGTCGACCCCGGGGACATCCGGCTCGCCGGTCTCGGCCTCGCGCTTGAGCCGGTCGGCGAACAGCTGGCGCATGAACTCGGCGACGTGCCCGCTGGTCACCGTCCAGCCCTTGGAGACGATGTAGCTCTCGATCGCCAGCTGGAAGCTGCGCATGTCGGGATAACGGTCCTCGGCCAAGCGCGCCAGCGCCTTCATCAGCACCGCGTCGAAGTCCTTGGGAACCTCTGCCACCTCGGAGGGCAGCGGGATCTGGCAATCGGCGACGGCCCTCAGCGTGAGGATGTCGGTCCCGCGCTTGAACGGCCGGATCCCGGTGAGGAGCTCGTAGAGGACGAGCCCGCAGGCGAACTGATCGCTGCGGTGATCGAGCGCCTTGCCGCTGGCCTGCTCGGGCGACATGTAGGCGAACTTGCCCTTGATGGCCCCGGAGCGGGTGGTCGAGGCTACCCCCGCGGCGCGGGCGACCCCGAAGTCCACGATCTTCGCGTTGCCCTCGAAGGACACCAGGATGTTCGGTGGGGAGACGTCCCGGTGGACCACCTTTAGAGGCTGGCCGCGCTCGTCGGTCTTGCCGTGCGCGTAGAAGAGACCGTCGCAGGCCTGGGCCCCGATTCGCAGCGCCACCGGCATCGGCAGCCAGGTCCCCGCGCTGAAGGCCTGGCGCATGATGCGCCCGAGGTCTTCGCCGTGGATGTACTCCATGGCGATGTAGTAGGTGCTCTCCTGCCTGCCGAGGTCGAAGATCTGGGCGATGTTCGGGTGGCCGAAGCGCGCCGCGATGCGCGCCTCGTAGAGGAACATCGCGATGAACTCCTCGTCGTCGGCGAGGTGCGGCAGGATGCGCTTGATGACGCAGAGCGTCTCGAAGCCCTCCAGGCCCTTCTGGCGGGCGAGGAACACCTCCGCCATCCCGCCGGTGGCGAGCTTCTTGAGCAGCGTGAACCTGCCGTAGTCTTTGAGGCTCAAGTTGAGGTGAATCGTAGGCCAACCGGAGCGAGGGCTCCAGATTCCCGCTCTGCATTTGATCTGTTTTGCACACCCGAGCGCCGCCTCAGCCAGCCGGCCCGCGACTCCTCCTCGATTAGACCCGCGAGCTGCGGTCCGCTCGCCCGCTCGCGAAGGCGGGGGCCAGGGCGGCCCCACAAGGGCCAGTGTGAGTGGCCACATTCCGCCAACGGGAGGTGGTCCATGGAACGAGTGGTGGAAGGAGGCTCCGTGCTGGCGGGACGCGCCCCGGTCTTTCGCTGGGGAGCGGTATTCGCCGGAGCGGTCGTGGCGATGGGGGTGTGGATACTGCTCTACGCGTTCGGCCTGGCGATCGGCCTCAACAGTCTGGACATGCGCAACCCGCGCTCGGTGGGCACCTGGACCGGCGTCTGGTCGCTCGTCGCCCCGCTGATCGCGCTCTTCGTCGGCGGGCTGGTCGCGGCGCGCGTGGCCGGCCCGGTGGACCGAACGGTCGGAGCACTGCACGGGGCGGTGGTCTGGGGGCTAAGCACGATTGCCGGACTGCTGATTGTGGGGATGGTCCTGAGCAGGGTCGTCGGAGGCCTGGCCAGCGCAGGCGGCAGCGCTCTCGCGGGAATCGGGGGGACAGGCGGCGGGCTCTCCGCCGAACAGCTGCTGGGGCCCGTGAACCAGAAGCTTCAGGCAGAAGGCAAGGCGACCGTGACCGCCAACCAGCTGGAAGCAACCATCAGGTCGATGGGCTCGACGGTGATCACCGGCGGGACCCTCGACCAGGAGGCATTCGCCCGAGCACTCAGCCAGAACACCAATCTGAGCCGCCAAGACGCCCGGGAGATAGCCAACCAGGCGCAGCAGCAGCTCTCCGCTGCGACTCAGGGGCTGCAGCAGGGAGCAATTCGCGCAGCCAACATCTCCGGGATGGCGTTCTGGGGCGTCTTCATCGCCTTGGCGCTCGGGCTCGTCTCGGCCGTGCTGGGGGCTGCGGCAGGGGTCTCGCGGCGGCAAGTCGTCGAGGTGGCTTCAGTCTAGGCCTCGTCTGAGGACCAGAGAGGTGCCGACCCCGGCCCTGCGCCGGGGCCTGACAGCCAGCCCTAAGCCCTGCAGGCGTTGATGAATCACGGAGGCGGCGGCGCGTAGAGCGGATGAGGGGCGCTGCGAGCGAGGGAGCGCGCGGCGACCGTGTACTGCACCGCAGACAGGAGAGCGACTCGGGCGTTGGCGAGGTCGCTCTGCGCCAGGGCGTACTCGACGCCTTGGAGCGCCGCCAGCGCGCCGCGCGCATTCGACGCCTCCTGGGCGCTGCTGAACCCGGCCGCGTCGCCGCCGGCGCGCTCCAGCAGCGCCCGTGCCGACTCAACCAAGGGGCCGACCGCGAAGGAGCCACCCATCATGATCAGGTCGGCGTTGCCGAGCGCGGCTCCGGCCTCGCCGTACCAGGCCACCCGCGCCAGACGATTCTCCTCGATCGCCCGGCCTCGCTGCGCCACCGCCGCCGCGGACTGCCGCAGCGCTTCGATTTGCCTGGCCTGTTGGTCCGCCTGCTCCTGCTGGGATGAGGCCTGCGCCTGCTGCTGCTGCTCGAGCTCGGCGACGCGCTGCCTCAGCCGCGCGAGCTCTTGCGCCGACTCCTGAGACGGGTTCGGCACAGGCGCCGACGAAGGCTGGGCTGCTGAAGGAGAAAGACGGGACCTCGGCTGCTCCTGCTGCGAGCGCGCCGTCGCGGTCGAAAGCGCCGCAAGCAGGATGGCCAGAATGCGCAGCCAAGGTCCCATCGATCCAACCTTCGCGACGAGGCGCCTGCGCGACAAGTGACGGCGGGGGCCCCTCGGATGCGTAGCTTCGACGGCGAGGGGAGATCCATCCCATGCGAAACAGGGGCGTGAAGCTTCTCGCGGGACTGGCGGGCGTCGTGGGCGCCATCCGGGCGGTGCGACGGCGCCCGCGGGGGCTGTCCGAGCTCTCGGGCCAGGTTGCCCTGGTGACTGGGGGGTCTCGCGGCCTCGGATTGCTGCTCGCGCGCGAGCTCGCTGCACGGGGGTGCAAGGTGGCGATCTGCGCGCGAGACGGCGCCGCGCTCGAGCGCGCCCGCCGCGACCTGGTAGCCCGCGGAGCGACCGTGCATGCCGAGGCGTGCGACGTCGCCGACCGCGCGCAGATCGAGCGCCTGGTCGCCAATGTCCGGCAGGCCCTCGGACCGGTGGATGTCCTGGTCAACAACGCCGGCATCCTCCAGGTCGGCCCGCTGGAAACGATGGCTCTCGAGGATTTCCAGAGGGCGATGGCGACCCTCTTCTGGAGCGCCGTCTACGCGGTCCACGCGGTGCTGCCCGCCATGCGGGCCCGCCGCCACGGCCGGATCGTGAACATCACCTCGATCGGCGGAAAGCTCTCGATCCCCCATCTGGTTCCGTATGGCTGCGCCAAGTTCGCGCTGGTCGGGCTCTCCGAAGGGCTGCGCGCAGAGCTGGCCCGGGACGGCATCCTGGTCACCACCGTGGTCCCGGGGCTGATGCGCACCGGCTCGCCCGCGAACGTTCTCTACAAAGGGCAGGCTGACCTCGAGTACTCCTGGTTCTCTCTGGGGGCGGCCCTGCCTTTGAGCTCCATGGACGCCGCGCGCGCGGC
>JACRCT010000779.1 GCA_016218885.1 Deltaproteobacteria bacterium
CGGCCCAGAGGCAGGCGGACAAGCCCAGGGGCGTGACCAGGGATACCTGCGCCTTGGCGAGCCGGTCTCGACGGGTCAGGAAGGGGCTTGCAGCCAGGGCGGCGAGCCCGGGAAGAGCGAAGCTCGCGAAGCGCCAGGGAGCGCGTTCGAACGACTTGGCCACGACGAGCTAGCGCTATCTGTCGTCACCGAGCCGTTGAAGTGACGCAATGTCGGGGCATGGGATCGTGCCGCGAACGACGTCCGCCAGGAGCTTGAGCGCGCCTGCCTTGGTCATTGCCCCCTTTGCCGGAGCGAGGCCCCCCACACCCGTGTCGTACACGAGGGCTCCGTCGTTGTCGGAAAGCGCCTTGGCGGTGGTCTCCGCGACATCGATGACATATCGCGGCTCGTCCTTGATTCCCGTGGCCATGAACACGGCGGTGGTGCAGTCGGTCTCAGATCCGCCAAGCTCTTGAAAGACCTTTTCGCCGGAATCCTTGACGGCATCCCATGTCGCTTTTCCGCCTGCGTACGCTTCCAACGTATTGAGCGCCTTGGCAAAGCCGCGCGTCTCCTTGTGCCCCTTGGAGGCGGCACGTATGCACGAGCACGCTACCCGTAGGAGGTCCTCCTTTCGAGTGACTGGTAGGGCCAAGGTGAGCAGCGCCCGGGCATCCGGGCAGATACGCCAGACCGCTTCGAGCTCCTGCTGCGAGTTGCTCTTGGCCCATTCGACCAATGCTGCCCGGGATTTCAGCGCGGGGACAAGCTGTATGAGAGCGGGGTGCATGCTCTTCCCTCTACATTCTCTTGTCGACAACGGGCGCGGCTAGCCTAGCAGCTGCGACGTCCGGAACCGCCGGATTCGAAATCGGAACCTGGCCCCTCTTAACGGGGCGGCAGCGCCCAGAACCAGAAGCCGCGTCCGAACGGGCCATGTCTCCAGAACCCCGACGCGAAGCGAAAGCCCTCGAGCCCGCGCGTCATCTGCTCGAGGTCGTCGATCTCGTGGACCCGCAGGGTGCTGACCAACCCGTCCCAGACAGAGGCGGCCAACCCCAGGGGCGTGAGCAGGGAGATCGTCGCCTTGGCGAGCCGTTCGCGCCGGGTCAGGAAGGGGCTTGCTGCCAAGGCGGCAAGCCCGGGGAGAGCGAAGCTGGCGAAGCGCCATGGAGCGCGCTCGAACGACTCGGCCACGAAGAGCCCGCGCCCGCGACAAGCCGCGTCGCGCAGCACGGCGCCGGCGCGCTCGGGCGGAAAGTGGTGCAGAACGTTGATGAGGGTGCAGGCGCGGTCGCGCGCGAGCTCGGCCGGAATGCGCGTGGCGTCGACTGGCGTGGGCACGAAGTCGATGGCCTCGGGCAGCCCTCGGTGCGCGCTCTCCCAGAGGTCGTGGCGGGGATGGAGGTCGCTCAAGACGACGTGGGGTGGCTGGCGGCCCGCTCGCAAGAGCGCCCGGGCGAGAATGCACGCCGGCTCGCCAGAGCCCGAGCCGAGGTCGAGCACCTCTCGGGTACCTGCTTCCTCCAGGAAGCGCTCGAACGGCTCGGTGAGCCCGTCCAAGATGTGGCCCCAAGCGAGCATCCGGCCCAGGGTCTCGATCAGCATGTCGCGCAGTGGCCGTGGCGCCCAGGCCGAATCATTGAGCTCGAAGAGCTGCAGGCGGGGCAGGGGGCTGTGCATGCGCGGGGACGGCCAAGAGCCAACGGCTCACTGCTTAGAGCTAACCGCTGAAAGCAGCCCCGGCAGCGCTCCACGCTTGGTGCCCGCCAGGTCCAGCAGCAGCTCTTGACGGAAGCGCGCCAGCTCGGCCTGCGGCAGCTCCAGCGCGCGGCCGTGCGCGACCGGATCGCGCAGCTGCTCCTTGGCCCGCTCCACGAACGCCGCCAGCGCGTCGAAGAAGGCGTCGTGGCCAGCCCCCAGGAACGCGGCGAAGGGTGCCAGGTGCGGCTCCCTGCGCCGGGCGAGAGCACGGGCGATCTCTCCCAGGGACGGGGCCTTCGCCTTGCGGTCCTGATCGAAGGCCTCCACGAACCGGTCGATGTACTCGGCTCGCCCGGCTCGGAGCTGGCGCACTGCACCCTTGAGGAACGCGGCCCGAGCCTCGGAGGAGAGCGAGCGGTCGAAGGGCCTCACCAGCAGCAGGTAGAGCCCACGTTCGAGCGCGCCGGCGAAAAGCACCGCGACCGCTGCGGGATGGAGCTCGGTATAGAGCGCCTTCTGGTAGGTCGTCTCGGCCACCCGCAGCGCCTCGAGCAGGCCCGTGGGGCATTGGTCGAGGGCGTCCCCGAAGGCGGTGCGCAGCGTCTCGCGGGCGCGGTCGGTGGCCTCCGCCTCGCGGGTCTCCAGCTCCTCGCGCAGGCCTTCGCGACGGGACCTGTCGGCCTCGGCGCGGGCGCGGGCGGCCTCCCTCTCGGCATCGGTCGCTTCGCGCTCGGTCTGTGCCAGCCGGGCCCGCAGCATCACCAGCTCGCGCTCGCGCTCACAGAAGGCGTGGCGCATGGCCTCGGCTTCGGCCTTGGCTGCCTCGACCTGGCACTGAGCGCTCTGGGCAAGCGAGTCGCGCCACGCGGTTCGCTCGTGTGCCGTCGCCAAGCCTTGTCTCGCCTCGGCGGAGCTGGGATCGCACGCCAAGGCCCTTTCGAAGATCTGCGCAGCGTCCTCGTGGCGCCCCTCGTCGCTGGCCATGCGGCCCAGGTCCACCAGGGCCATCGCCGCGGCGGGCCCGGAGATCTTGCCTGTCAGGGGTTCGAGGACCGCGCGAGCATCGGCGTTGCGGCCCAGAAGGCGCAGCGCCCGGCCGTGCGCGGCGGCGATCAGCGGCTGGGATGCGTCCGGGGCCTCGACGATCCTGTCCAGGGCCGCGAGCGCCTGAGCGGGCTTGCCCAGGAGGAGCTCCACGCGCGCCCGGGCGAGCAGCGCCGCGGGGTCGTCCGGGGTCGAGGCGCGCTCGAGCAGTGCGCGCGCCCCTTCGCCGTCGCCGCGCGTCGCCTCGGCGATGGCCAGATAGTTGAGCAGGTGCGGGGCCAGCTCGGCACGGTCGTCGAGCATGCGCCACAGATCGCGGGCCCGCTCCAGATCGCCCATCCAGAAGGCGGTCAGCCCCAGCATCCCCTGGGCGAAGGAGCGCTCCTTGCCGTCCAGGCTGTGGGCGGCTCGTCCCAAGGGCTCCTCGGCGCCGGCCAGGTCGCCGTGATCCAGGCTCGCCAACCCCAGGATGAGCGCCGGGACCCCGCGCGGCTTCTTGAGGTAGGCCCCCCGGGCGATCTCCAGCGCCTGCTCGGCCTGGCCGGTCGCCAGCAGCGCGTGGGCGTGGCGAGCGACGACCTCCGGCTCGTCCATCGCCGCGCGCGGAACGTGCCGGAAGGCCTCGGCGGCGGCGGGGTAGTCGTCCTGCTCGTACAGGGACACGGCCGCGCGCATCGCGAGCTCGCCGTCCGCCGGGAAGGCGCGCGTGGCCTCGAGCAGGGCGCGCCCCGCTTCGTCCGGGCGCCCCAGGGTCTGAAGGCAGTGGATCAGCAGGCGATACCCGTCGGAGGTCCTCAGCGCGGGCGCCAGCTGCTCGGCCAGCGGCA
>JACRCT010000768.1 GCA_016218885.1 Deltaproteobacteria bacterium
AGGTAGACCTTGGGCACTGCGTGGAGCAGCTCCATCAGCCGCGCGGCCTGGCCTCTGGCCTGCCAGGGGCCGCGGGGGCCAGGTTCCGATTTCGAAAACCGGCGAGGACGCCTGGTAGACGGCCTGGTCCTCCGCGACCCCTCGCGCGCGGTTGATCATCCTGCTTGTGGCCGAGACACGCCGACCGATGACCGGGGCGATCTCGCTCACGAGATATCCCCGCCGCCGCAGGTCAATTGCGAGATCGACGCGCTCCTCCTTCATCGACCGCTGTCTGCTCGGAGAGGCAATCACCTCCAACGATGCTTCGTGCTCGGCCGCCCATCCCCGCGCGACGACTTCAATTGCCTCGGTCGGACGGGGAGGCGGCCAGGCCGATGGCACCCGGAGAGGCTCATCGCTGGTCGGGTAGCTCAAAGCCTCCAGCTCCTCGATGGGGCGCAGATGCACTTGCCCGGCGCTCGGCTCAAAGAGGCGCTCCTCTTCGTCCGGTGTCTCACCGCCCATCCAAGCCGACCAGCCCGCGTGCCCTCCAGCCAACTCGAGGACCGCCGCCGTCGACACCCACGAATAGGAGGTGCCCGCGTAGGCAAGGTGCGAGGAGAAGGGCCAGTCCTCGGGGCGCGGCACCAGGTTCGCCTTGACCGGGTTCAGGTGGATGTACCGGACCACTCGCTTCAGGTAGCGCAACGAATCGACCACCTGCGATCCGTAGCGGGACTCGTTGAGGCGCCCGCGAACCGAATGGGCAAGGTTGAATCGCCAGGAGTGGCGCAGGTTGAGCCTCTGCATGATCACGTTCAACGGGTCTGCCCCCACCGGCGTGTGCACACATAGGTGCGTGTGGTTGGGCATGAGGCAGAACGCGAGAAGCCTGGCTCCGTGCTGCGAGGGCAGCCGTTGCAGGTCCTCGACATAGGCCGCGTAGTCGCCTTGACCCCCAAACACCTCTGCACGCCGGTTGCCGCGCGTGAAGACGTGGTAGGTCGCCCCCGGAACCAGAACCCTCTTGCGTCTTGCCATTACCCCCCCTTTGTCTGAGCAACACCCCCTTCATACATGGAGGGTCCGACATCCGAGTTTTCGGAATTCGGAACCTGGCCCCGTGGCTCCGACATCCGAGTTTTCGGAATTCGGAACCTGGCCCCACGGACCCCGCGGCGACCGAGCCCGCCTACAACCCGCCCCGCAGGTTGGCGAAGGTGGCGAGCTTCGCCTCTCCGGCCTCTCCGGCCTCGCGCAGAAGCGCCACCAGCCGCCCCTCGTAGAGCGCGCGGATTGGCCCCTGGGGATCGGGGAAGCCCGCCGGCACTGCCCAGTCGGCAGGCCTCACCTCGCCGAGCGAGATGGGCCGCCCCTTGCGCAGGTCTTCGGCCTCACTGGCTTGGAGGCGACGTGAGCGGCACCACGGCAGCAGACCTTCGCCCTGGACCAGGACGCGCCCCTCGGCAGGATCGCCCCAGGGGCCGATCGCGGTCCTCGCCAGCGCGCTCAGATGTGCCCCGCACCTCAATGTCCGGCCAAGGTCGCGGGCCAGCGCGCGGACGTAGTACCCGCCGCGGCACACGATCTCCAATCGGCTCGAACGTGGCAGATCGTGCGAGAGCCAGCGGGCGGAGTGAAGGTAGACCTTCGACGGTGGCAGCTCCACGTGCTCGCCCCGCATCACCTTCTTGTAGGCCGGCTCTCCGCCAATCTTCTTGGCGCTCGTTGCCGGCGGCACCTGATCGCGCCAGCCCAAGAAGGCTGGGATGGCCTGCTCGAGAGCATCCGGGGTCAGCGACGTGGCGTCGGCGCGCAGCACCTCGACGCCGAACGGATTGCAGGTGTCGGTCTCCAGGCCCCAGGCGATCTGGGCGACGTAGACCTTGGGCACTGCGTGGAGCAGCTCCATCAGCCGCGTGGCCTGGCCTACCAGGAGGAGCAGCAGGCCCTCGGCAAACGGGTCGAGGGTGCCCCCATGACAGAGCGGAAGCTTCTTCTGCCCGCCCAAGGCCTCGCGCGCGGCCTCGTCGCCGAAGCCGCGCACGATCTCGAAGCTCGTCGGTCCCTTGGGCTTGTGGACGAGGTAGATCCCGGGAAGCAAGTCCAGACCTGTCCTTACTTGGACGCCGCTGGAGCCGGCGCGGGCGCCGGAGCGCCTTCCGCGGCCGCGAGGACGATCTCGATGCGGCGGTTGAGGCTCTTGTTCTCGGGTGAGTCGTTGGGCGCGACCGGCTGGTAGGGACCATAGCCCGCCGCAGAGAGCAGGGTGGGGTCGACGCCCTGATCTTGCAGGAACTTGACCACTGCCAGGGCGCGGGCGGAGGAGAGCTCCCAGTTGGTGGGGAAGGCGCTGCCCTTGCCGGTCGGGTCGGAGTCGGTGTGCCCCTCGACCCGGACGATCTTGCCCTTGAGGGCCTTGAAGGCGTCCGCGACCTTCTGCAGCGCCTCCTTGCCCTCGACGCCGATCGTGGCTGAGCCGGAAGCGAAGAGGATCTTGTCCTTCAGCTTCACCGTCATCTTGCCCTTGAGCTCGCTCAGCTCGATCTTGCCGGCCTCGATCTCGCTCTTGAGGCTCTGCGCCAGGCCCTCGTACTCGGCGCTCTTCTTCTCCAGCTCGGCGCTCCTCTTCTCGAGCTCGGCCTTGGCGTCGGCGAGCTGCTTCTTGGACTTGGAGAGCGCGTCGTTGAGCGCGGTGAGCTCGGCGATGTGCGCCTCCAGCGCCTTGCGCGCCACATCGCGATCGACCAGGGCGTTCTCGGCGGATCGGATGCGGGTCTCGAGGGCGGCCTTCTCGCCTTCCAAGGTTGCTCGGCGGGCCTCCTGTTCCTTGAGCTGCCGGGTCAGCTCATCGATCTTCGAGGTCAGCGCCGCGGCGTGGCCCTTGTGGTCTGCGAGCTGTCGCTTGGCCTG
>JACRCT010000769.1 GCA_016218885.1 Deltaproteobacteria bacterium
AGTTCGCCCTGCGCCGAACGCCGGGCGGGAGCACGAGGAGGAGGGGAGAGTGGTTCGAGACCGGCGATCTCGGCCAACTCGACGGCGAAGGGCGGCTCACCGTGCACGCTCGCCGCGTGGACCTGGTGGTGACCGGCGGGGAGAGCATCTACCCCGCGGAGGTCGAGGCGGCCCTCGAGGCCTGCCCCGGCGTGCGGCGGGCGCTGGTCTTCGGGGTCGCGGACGAGGGGGGGAGCTGGTGGCCTGCGCGCTGGAGCGCGATCCCGCTCGGTCCGTCCCCGAGCCCGAGATCTATGCCGCGCTCTGCGGCCGGCTGGCCGGGCACAAGCGCCCGCGCCGGGTGTGCTTCGTGGAGGCCTTGCCGACCCAAAGGGAGAAGCTCGATCGCGCCGAAGGAAAGCGGGCTCTTGCCGCGCGCGTGCGGCGCTGGGCGAAATGAGGGCGCCAGGCCGGCTCTTGGCCGCCTCGCAGAGCGCTGGTCGGGGCACCAGGTCGGCTTGATGACGCAGTGAGTGCGGACAGACCCATGGCGAAGCGGCGCACGCAAGCCTGGCAAGGACACCTCGAGACGCCGGTTTGGGCCCCAACGTGACGGCCGTTTTCCGCCTGAGCTTGGGCATCGCGGCGAGCTGCCCGGTCGTGCTCTGGAGGCGGCGCAACTGGGCGGGTGGTGGAACGGCAGCCACTCGGGTCTTGGACGCCCATGCTTCCCCGCTCAAGACAAGAAGCTGGAAGCCCACTGCCGCAGGGCACGAACCAGGATGATGAGACGTTATCGGTCGAGTCGCCCTATCGCGCGTTCGGCCTCAGGGCCTTGCCATCGCGAGCGACCTTGATCACCGCGGGGGCAGCCTTGTTCCACTTCGTCTTGGCCGTGAAGGCGACCTCGACGCCCTCCTTCGCCAGGCTCAGGACGAGCGCCTTCTGCCCAACCTGGGCCCGCCCGTCGACGAGGTAGCCCCACCCCACCGCCCGCAGCGCCGCCTCGTCCACGTCGCATGACGGCTGCTCAAGTGACTCCTTCGCGCCCAGGAGGAAGATCGATGGCCTGTCGGCCGGGTTGACGTGCTCCAGGGCGTCAGGCAACTCCGCCGAGACCGCGCAGCGCTGAAGGATCTTCCGCAGGACGGCGGAGAGCTTCTTGGCCGAGGCCCAGCGGTCCTTCGCGGCCGCGATGACTTCGGCGCTCACCGCCGAGGACGGGATCGGCGGTGGGCGTACACCGGCGAAGACCAGCGCCACCTTCGTGCCGCCGGAGGCGCGGATTCCTTCGAGTGCTTCCACGACCAGCCCCCAGGGAGCGTCCGCGGCGATCGCGAGCCCGGGCAGGCGATCCGGAGCTTCCGGGTTACGCGCCTTGAACCCCTTTTGCAGATCCTCCAGCTTGGAGCCCAGCTCCTTCGACACCGGGACTCCATTCTCGCCCAGCGCCTCTCCCTCGAGGACGACCTTTGCCGTCGTGACCTCGATGACCACGACCCTTGCCCCGACCTCCAGCGCGTCGCTCGCACCAGGAAGCTCTGCAAGGCGCGCCTGCGACCAGATCCGGATCGGGCCGCCGAGCTTGATCAGAGCCTCGCGCTCCCACGCCTCGAAGCGCGCCACGCGCTTAGCGGGAGGCTCGCCGGCCCAGGTGACCGCAGCGACCAGCGACACCGACAGGATCGTCGCGACCGCGCGGCTGCCCCCTGCAAGCTTCCCACGCATGTCTTGCCCCTGAGCGAACACTGGCCATTCTTCACAGCGCTCCACGAACCTACATCGCGGATAGAGCAAAGGATCTGCAGAACCGTCAAGGGCGGAGTAGTGGCAGGCGAAGGGAAGGAGCTGGAGGGTGGATCTGGGTGGCAACGGGGCGGGTTGAGAGGGCGCAACGGGCGGTGGAGGACGGACCTGTGGGATCTCGCGGCGCGCAGGGCGGCGAGGAAGGCGCCGCTCCCGGGCGCCGCTCGAAGAACGTCGGTCGACCAGGGCCGGCATTGACGCCGGGAGCCAAGTCGAGGCGGGCATCCTTGCCGTGGGTACCGCCGGATGCGAGGGGTCCTGCCTCGATGCACCGTTCGCACATGAGCCTTCCTCCTGGAGAGGAAGAGGGCTGGCATGTGCCGAGACGGTGCCAAACGCAGACGGCACGGCAGAATGGCGCCAGCGTTGCAGAGCGACGAGTTTTCGAAATCGGAACCTGGCCCCAGTCAGTCGTCTCCCTGGACCGCGTCCTTGATCTCGTCCTTGACCTTGTCGGCGAACTCTGAGGCGCTGCCGGCCGGGTTGGTGACCGCCTCCACGCTCTTGGCGACGCTCTTGACCGCGACCTTGCCGCCCTCGACGGAGGTCTTGGCCAGATTGGCGTGCGCCTCGTTTGCCTTCGCCAGCTTGTCGTCGCTTCCGGCGGCCTCGGTGATCGCCTTGTAAGACTCCTGGGTCTTCCTGGCGCTTTCGCCGGTGGCGAGGTCGTGCAGCTCCTTGACGATGAGCGCTCCGGCGAGGAGGGCACCGGCGGCCACCCACCCGAGGAAGCGGCCGCTGGGATCGGCTCGCAGGATGGGGTTGCCGCCGCCATAGCCGAAGGGATCCGCCCCGCTCTCGATGCCGGCGGGGTCTGGGGCGAGGAACTCACCGGTCGCCGGGTCATAGGGGCGGGGGCCGGCGAAGTAGAGCTTGGTCTCCTCGTCGTAGGGGATCCCGTGGAACGAGGCGACGGGACCCGAGGGCGCCACGCCGGAGAGCCGCTGGCCGTAGCAGTCCTCCTCGACCCGGGTCAGCGTCCCGGTCTCGTCGGAGATCGCCACGACGCGATCGAAGGGATCCAGGTGCGTGTAGCGCAGCGCGCCTCCCGACGCCGCAGCGAGGGTGAACGCCGCCGCCCCGGTCGCGTGGGCAAGGTGCCACTCGGTCCCTCCGGCGTCGCGCACCCGGACCGGGCGGTCGGTCTCGGGCAGATACCCGTAGCGCCATTCCTGCGCGCCGACCTGCCGGAGGATGCGCCGCCCGCTGCCATCCCACGCGTAGCGGGCGATCAGGGTCGATGCCCCGGCCGGCCCGTGCCGGACCTCGGCCAGCAGGCCTCCTTTGCCCCACACGTACTCGGTCCGCTCGCTCGCGTCGGCCTTGGCGATGCGCGTCAGGCGGCGCCCCGCGGCGTCATGGGTGTAGTCATAGACCCCGTCGCTCGTGAGCCGCCCCTGAGGGTCCCGCGCGTAGGAGGCTCCCCTCGCGCTCGCGCGCGCGCCGTTGCGGTCGTAGGTGAAGGACTCGCCCGTGTCTGAGCAGCTCGCCAGCAGGCCCTGGGCGTCGTAGGCGAAGGTCCTCGTCGAGCCTCCTGCTCCCTCCACCGTCCGCGTGGCCGGCCGGCCGGCGGCGTCGTACGTGTAGGTGATGCTCAGCGTCCCCGCTGGCGCTCGCTCTTCCTGGCGCTCGACCCGTCCCGCGGTGTCGTAGGTCAGGACGGTGGTGACCCCATTCGCCCGGGTCTCGCCCACCAGCTGCCGCGTTGCGTCGAAGGTGGCGCTCCACAGCTCGGTGAGGGCCCCGTCGCTGCTGCTCTCCCTCTCGATCTTGGAGACCTGGTCGTCGAAGTCGCGGGTCAGGAGGAGGCGGACCCCCGACAGGTCGTAGGCCACCGTCGTCGCCGATCTCCTGCCGCGCCGGACCACGAACTGGGCTGGCGTCCCCGGTCCGCTGGCGGCCGTCACCTCCAGCATCGACCAGCCCTTCCCGGGCTCGAAGACTCGCCGCTCCACCACCTCGGGATCGCTCAGGCGCGTGACCCGCTTGAGCTCGTCGTAGGCGAGCTCCAGGCTCGCCCCCGCCGCGGGTCCCGCGGTGAATGCACGCCGCTCCATTCGCCCCTGCTCGTCGTAGCTGAAGGTCTCGACGCTCCCGTCGGCGCCCTCGCGGCGCAGCCGGCGCCCCAGCGCGTCGTAGGCGGATTGCACCTTGCCCTCGCCGGGCGTCGTCTGCTCGGTGATCTGGAAGGCCGGGTCGCGCACGTAGCTCCAGGTGCGGCCCTCTGCGTCCACCATCGAGTCGAGCGCGGAGGCCGGAACGTGCGAGCCGACCGCCTCCCAGCCGTCGCTCAAGGTCCGCGAATAGGTCATGGTGCGCTCGTCGGGCGGCTCGCCGAGCGCCTGCAGGACCACGCCGTCGCGAGCGTCGAAGCCCACGCGGTGGACGATGCCCGAAGGCTCGACCACCTTGGTCGCCCGCCCCACCGGGTCGCGCTCGACGAGGGTGACGAGCCCTCCGGGGGCGGTCAGCTTCTGCAGATTGCCGTGCTCGTCGTACTCGACCCGTGTCTCTCGCTCTAGCGCGTCGGTGCGCCGGGTGGGCAGCCCCGCCGCCGCGTCGTGCGCCTCGTAGGCATAGCTCGTCTGGCCCGAGGGATCCTGTCGCGAGAGCAAGCGGCCGGCCTCGTCGTAGGAGAAGCGGATGCTCCGCCCTGCCGGGTCGATGCGCTGTGCGAGCCTGCCCGCGCCGGCGTCGTAGGCGTAGCGCCAGCGCTCGTCGGCCGAGACGTTGTAGAGCTCCACCACGCGGCCGTGCGCGTCGCGCGCCAGGACGACCTCGCTGCCGTCGGGCCGGCGGGTGAGCGTCAAGCGCCCCAGGGAATCGAACTCCATCGTGGTCTGGTTGCCCGCCGCGCTGGTCACCTTCACCGACTTCGGGCCGACCACCAGGGTGGCGGTGCTTCCGCTCTTGCTCTCGAGGGTCGCCTTTCCAGGCCCGACCAGCAGCGAGCGGGCGGTCCCCGCCGCGTCGAACGCCTGGGGCGGGGGCGCCGACGCCTGCTGCTCGGGAAGGTAGCTGCGCTTG
>JACRCT010000780.1 GCA_016218885.1 Deltaproteobacteria bacterium
CGGGGGCGCGACCTGCTTCCCAGGCGATTTCTCCCGCCAGGTGGAGGCCACGCTCGAGAACCTCGAGGCAGCGCTGCGCCAGACCGGCTGCGCGCCCAAGGACGTCGTCCACGCGGTCGCCTATTGCGAAAACGAGGAGGCTCGCCGCCTCTTCGAGGAGCGCTGGAGCCCCCAGCTCGCGTGGCCTACGCTGGCCGTCGTCGCCGACGTCTGCCGCCCCGATCTGGCCTTCGAGATCGAGGCGACGGCGGTCAGGTAGGCATGGCTGGCGTCCTGCGGCCTGCTGCTCGCGAAAAGCGTCACGCCTGCGCCGGGTGGCGGTCGGCAAGGGCCCGGACCTGGATGACGAGATCGCGCAGGTCGACGGGCTTGCTCAGATGCGTCTGAAAGCCCGCCGCGAGGGCGCGGGCCCGCTCCTCGGAACGCGCGAAGGCCGTCAACGCCAATGCGGGGACATCGCCGCCTTGCTCGCGCGGAAGCGCGCGGACTCTGCGAATAAGCGCATAGCCGTCCTCCTCGGGCATGGCGATGTCGCTCACCAGCACCGAAGGGCGATGGCGGCCCAAGCAGGACATGGCCTCGGCAGCTGAACGGGCGCATTCCACCTCGGCCTGGCTCTCCTTCAAGACCTGCTCGAAGAGCTCGCGCGCGTCCGGCTCGTCGTCCACGACGAGCACGCGAATTCCCGCAAGGCTCGTGCAGTGGGCTCCCCGAGCCGAGAAGCGCTCGGAGGGCACCGCCGGCTCGCTGTAGGGGACCGTGGTCGCTGGAAGCGACACCGTGAAAGCGGCTCCTTGCGAATCCGTACGGTTGCGCGCCTGAACCGTGCCCCCATGCAGCTCCGTGAGGTGACGGACGATCGCCAAACCCAGGCCGAGCCCCCCTTGAGATCGGGTAGTCGAAGGGTTCGCCTGCTGAAACCGCTCAAAGAGGTGCTGCTCGAACCCGGCAGGGATGCCTGGCCCGGTATCATCCACGACGATCTCCAACTGAGATTGAACACGGCGCAGGGATACCCGCACTCGCCCGCCCGTAGGCGTGAACTTGATCCCATTGGAAAGCAGGTTCCAGATGATCTGCTGCAAGCGTATGGGATCGCCCATGACGAGAGCGTGGTCATGCTCTCCCCGCTCCTCCAGGACAATGCTCCTCGCGTTGGCGGCAGGTCTCGCCGACTCCACGGCAGCTCGGGTGACCGCCCCCAGGTCGACCGGCTGCCTTTGGATGAGGAATCGGCCCGAGACGATGCTCGAAACGTCGAGCAGATCGTCGATGAGCCGGGCTTGGGCGCGCGCGTTCCGCAAGATGGTCTCCAAGGCGCGACGCGAGTCGAGGGCCGTGCGGTGCTCGGCCCGCAAGAGCAGCTGAGCCCATCCCAGGATCGCGCTCAAGGGCGTGCGCAGCTCGTGGCTCAGCGTGGCGAGGAACGCGTCCTTCATGCGGCCCACGTGCTCGGCTTCGGCACGAGCTGCCTGCTCCCGGGCCAGGAGCGCCTCTCTACCTCGCTCGGCGCGCTGGCGCTCGGCCACCTCCTGCTCGAGCGTCGTCTTGGCCTTGTAGAGATCGGCCGTCCTCGCCTGCAGGCCGGCCTGGGCATCCTCGAGATCCTGAAACCGCTCGCTCGCCAGCTTCATGTCCTTGTAGAGAAACGTCAGGATGCTGACCACCACGAACGCGATGCTATTGACCGCGCCCGTGAATGGAGAGATCCGGTCCCAGATCGCTGGCTGCCCACCGAGAAGCAGCAGGCGCTTGACGATGTGCCCGACCGAGTGGGAAATCGCGAAGACAGCGAAAGCGATGACTTGCCAGTGCAGGTACATCCAGAGCGAGACGTAGGGGCGCGCCCTCGTGATGTTCCTACTCATTCGCACGGCGTATAGGGAGAGAACGACGAGGAGGAGATTGGTGACGAATTCGACGCCCCAGAGCGGGAAGAGGCTCATGACGCAACCCTCGCCGTTTGGGCCCCGAGGCGTCGTAGGCCCAAGGCCAGCATGATGAAGGCGAGGGCCAGAAAGACGTTCTCGAGCAGGCTCCCGAAGTAATAGAGGAACGCGTAGGCATCTCGCATGTCCAGCGAGTGGCCGGTCACATATCCTTGCTCCGGAGAAACGAGGACGTCGGCCATATGGGTGACGAACGCATCGACGTTCCAGAGGACGAAGAAGAGCGCGGCAAGCCGAATGCTCCGCCAGCCGGCGTCCTTGACGGCGAACGGTCTGCTCAGGACCGCTACGAGAAGAATCATCGAGGCCAGGAAGAGGATGTGCGCCGTCTGGTGGAGGTAGAAGGCTTCCCCGCCCTTGTGCTCCTGCACGGCAGAGGCGACCGCCGGCCAGCAGAGTACAAAGGCTGTCGACAGCGCGATCCGAATCCGCCGCATGTTCTGCGCTCGCTACCGTGAAGAACATTGCTGCGGAGGTGGGAATTGCGCAGCGCCAACGCGGCAACAAGGCCCGCGACGCAGGTAGAGGCGCCCCCGAGGCGAGGTGGCAAGAGGCGCCCTTGCGTGGCGGAAGCTCTGAGATTGTCTGGCGGCGCATGCCTCCTGAGGCCGTGACGCAGGCGAGCGCTTGGCCGCGCGGTCGTACGTGTTCGGGGACACCGCGTCGCTCTAAGCATCACGGTGCGAAGGATTGCTGGAGGTGGGGTCAGCCGCCAGTCGGCAGGTTGATTGCCCGAGCGAGCTCACGCAGCTTGGCCTGGATCCTCGCCTGGTTTCGGGGGCCGGTTCGCAGCAGGTGCTTGCTTGCCACGTCAAGGCACCAACGCGCAGAGAGATGCTCGGGCGGAGTGCCGCTGGCCTCCCGCTTCCGCTGGAGCGCGCGGGAGCGGAAGGAGCCGATGGCGTCATGGCATTCGGCTGCGACGGCTCCTCGGGGAGCCGCCGCAAGCGCGATGCAGCAACGGCTCGCTAGGACGCGACGCGCAAGCAGTAGCAGCACATGTTCTCTTCGAGGACCTTCTCGACGCTCGCGCGGTCGACCTTCGCCTCTTCGATCCACTTGTCGGCGAGGCCTTTGGTCCCGCTCGCGGCTTTGCAGCCCAGCTGGTAGATGCGGACCGCCTTGCCTCCAATCGTCATCCGGTCGGCGAGTGCGCTTCGCACCGGCTGGTGCACGCAGCAGAAGGGGCTCACCCCGGCGCCATGCCCCACGCGGAGGCGCTCAGTGTGTTCGCTGGGCTTGTTGAAAGTCTGGGCGACTCTGGCGAAGGACTCGGGGAAGGCGCCAACGAAGCTCTTGTAGGCATTCACCGAGCCGGCGAAGGGGCAACCGGGCAAGCCGAAGACTCCGTCCCCGAAATACTTGGCCTTGCCTTCGAACTGAGCGATGGGGTTCTTCAGGGTCTCCAGAGAAGCCAGGAATTGGTCCCAGTCGGGGAATTCGATGGGCTGGACGCGCTTGGCCATCCCGAGGCCGATCTTGACGAGCGCGCCCGATGCGAACGGGGCGCCAGCGACGGAGATGACCTCGGAGATGATCTCTGGAAACGAGAGATGGACTGCATCGAGCTGCAGTTGATCAGTCATCGGGGGCTCCTTGCGGGACTTGATGTGCTGCGAAAGCCCTCATGCCAACATTTCTGGTTGGCCAGGTAAACACCCCCCGCTTGGGGCCCCAAAAGCGAGAGACGGCTGCTACCGGTCACCCGGCAGTCAGATCAGAAGACGAGCACCGCGTGCTCCTGGTTGCCAGAGAAAGCCCTGGTGCGGGCCTGCGAGCTGAAGCCATAGAGGAACGGCGGCACCGGGCAAGCGCTTGCCTGGTGCTCGCACGCACGAGTGGGCGGGCGTGGAGGCTTGCCCTCGCCAGCCTTCGCGATTCGGCGGCTAGCGTCGGACGCTGTAGACGAAGGTGGACTTGGGGGCGCGCAGCCAGCGCTCGGCGATGACGTCCTTCGCCTTCTTCCAGTCATCGTTCGCGTCGACGAGCTCCGCCTTCAGCTTCTCGGCGTCCTTACGGTCGCCCTTCGCCTTCGCCACGAGCACTCGCTTCGCGAGCGTCTCGATCGTCGGCTTCCACTTGCCGAGATCGAGCTCGAAGCAACCGATGTCCGTGCCGTTGCCCGCCAGCTCCTTCTCCTTCCAGGCCAGCGCGCCCACCTTGTAGAGCGTCCCCAGCTGGATCGAGCCCAACTGGCTGTAGCTCTTCGGCCTGCCCTCGGCGTCGTACATCCCGCGGGCGATGTGCCCGAAGGCCCAGGCCACGTCCCGCACGTGCGCCTGCTCGGCCTCGAGCTTCGTCAGCAGGCCCTTCTCCACCAGCCACTCGGTGAAGTACAGCGCGCTCGTCTGCGCCTTGAGCTCCTCCATGGTCGACGCCAGCGGACCTCCGAAGACGGCGTCGTCGACCTTCCCGTTGACCTTGTACTCGTGGCTCGGCCCCAGGTTGTGCGCAGCCTCATGCAGCAGCGTGGACAGCACCCCCGGCTTGGGATCCACGGTCGCCCGGGTCATGGTCGACGCGCAGAACAGCGACGCCATCTGGCTCTGCAGCGTCGCCTGGCTGTCGACGTCGGTGTACAGGTTGGTCATCGCCACCGTACGTCCGCCCTTCTCCGCGACCGGGCCCCAGTTCGGCAGGGACTGGCCGATGGTCGCGCCGTGCGGGTCGCGGCTGTCGCCCGCATTGACGACGACGTCGATGAAGTCCGGCAGCTTGAACTGCACCTGGCGCGCTCTGTACGGAGCCCCCGCCATCGAGGCGAGGGCCTGCTCCATCGCACCCTTCACCGGCTCGAGCTTCTGCTGCCAGGCGAGCGAGTCGGGGTTGATGCGCGAGAAGTTCATGGCGAAGCCAGCCTTCCACGCACACGGCTCGTAGTAGACCTCGTCCGGCGCGATGCGCAGGTACCACTTCGAGTTGCTCGGGCCCATGGCCACCCACGCCTCGTTGGCAGGCTCCCAGTCATTGGTGCGGAAGGCCCGGGCCGCCGCGGTGAGATAGGCCTGCAGCGCCGCCTCGCTCTGGCCGGCAAGGGCCTGCGCCGCCGCCTCCAGCTCCTTGGCCACCGCCTCCATCTCCTCCTTGTAGGCCTCGGAGTACGGCACCGCCTTGAAGCCCGCGC
>JACRCT010000797.1 GCA_016218885.1 Deltaproteobacteria bacterium
CAGGATCGGCACGGCCTCCTCGCAGGTCATGCGCCCGCGTGCCGCCCGCTGCTCGAGGGTGGAGCCTGCCAGGTACTCCATGATGATGCAGGGGCTGCCGTCCGGCATTACCGCCAGCTCATAGACCTGGGCGACGTTCGGGTGGCGCACCAGCGCCAACGCCCGCGCCTCGTTCACGAATCGACCAGCGACCTCCGAGTTGGCGAGCAGCGGGGAATGCAGAACCTTGATCGCCGCCCGAGCCTGGCCTCCCACGTTGCGGGCGAGGTAGACCGTCGCCATCCCCCCGCGCCCTACCTCCCGGTCGATCAGCCAACCCCTCACCTTGGCGCCCACGTAGCCGCCCCGCTCGTTCTCCCCTCCCTGCCCCACGACGGTCACGCCACCCTGATCTGCCCCAATGCTCCCCATTGCCGTCCCCCGCTGCTCGCCTTCGAGAGCCTGCTCAGCAAGTGGCTTGCCAGCTCCGGCTCCCAGGGAGCGCGCGATGGACGGCGACCTCGTCAAGTAATCCTTTCCAAGCGGCGCTCTCCACAGCAGGCAGGTCTTGCAACCGAAAGCACGGCTCGCAAGTGCTCTGTCGATGGCTACGGGGTTGCGGCGGCATCCTGTGCGTCCCCACCGTCTCGGGGGAAGGAGGTTGCTTTCTTGAGCGCCCATCTCCTGGCCTGCTTGGCGGTTCTGGCCTGGGCGGCAACCGCCTCCCCACCCGTATCCGGTGGGATGCTCCCAGACGTGGAATCGAAGGACGTCTCGGGAGCACCACGGCGCCTCTCGGACCTCGTGTCGGGCAAGGAACCGGTGCTCGTCGTGGCCATCACGGAACGTGGAGCCGCCGGCCGCATGCGTGCCTGGTTCGATGTCGCAGACACCCGGGCGCCGCTGGTGCGACGAGTGTCCATCGTCTCGATCGGCAAACCCTTCTTCGTGACCGACGACCTGGCGCGCTCGAAGGCCCGACAGCAGGTGCCACCCGCTCACTGGCACGCCACCCTCTTCGACTCGGACCATCGGATGGCGCGTGCGCTTGGGCTCGGCGAAGGAGACGAGGCCTGGGCATTCGCGGTCGACGACGGCGGGAAGGTCCTCGCCTTCCACCGTGGAAGCCCGTTCGAGCCCAGCGCGGAAGAGGTGTGGCGAGCCCTCCAGCCCCCAGGCGCCGCAGGAGAATGACTTCCCACACCTGGGCAACGTTGCCCAGGTGAACAGGACGGGTGTGCGAAGCCGCACAGGCAACTGACTCGGCGCTCCCGAGACACCGGACTATCATCCGCGTCCCATGATCGCGACCTCGACCTCCGCCTCCTTCGACGCGCACAAGCCGCTCGGCCTCGCCCTGGACCATCTCGCGCGCATCCAGACCGCGCGTGGCTGCTGGATGGGCGAGGTGGTGTGGTGCACGATGCTCGACTCGCAGTACGTCATCGTCAGCCACCTGACCGGCCAGCCCATCGATCCGGTCAAGCGCGAGAAGCTGCTCAAGTACTACCGGGCCTGGCAGACCCCCGACGGCGGCTGGGGCATGCATCGCGAGTCGCCGGCCTACGTGTACATGACCGCGCTCGGCTATGTGGCTCTGCGCCTGCTCGGCCTATCTCCGGACGAAGAGATGCCGCGCCGCGCGCGCGAGTGGCTGCGCACGCACGGCGGCGTCAAGCACATCCCGTCCTGGGGCAAGTTCTGGCTGGCGATGCTTGGCCTGTACGGGTGGGAGGGCGTCAACCCCATCCAGCCGGAGCTGTGGCTGCTGCCCGACTGGTCTCCCGTGCACCCGCGGCGCATGTACAACCACACGCGGCTCATCTACCTGGGAATCGGCTACCTGTACGGGCGCCGCTTCACTGGCAAGACCACGCCGCTCATCGAGTCGCTGCGCCGCGAGCTCTACGACGAGCCCTATGCGTCGATCGACTTCTCGTCCTGGCGACACAGGCTCGCGCCCACCGACGTGTACGTCGCACCATCCCCGGTCCTGAAGGCGGGCTACGAGGCGCTGCACCAGTACGAGAAGCGGCATCCCAAGGCGGTCCGCCGACTGGCGTTGGAGAAATGCTTCGAGCGCATCCTCTTCGAGCTGCGCTCGACCAATTACGCCTGCGTCTCGCCGGTGAACGGGCTGCTGAACGTGCTGGCGGTGTACGACCGCGACCCCCATCACCCCGACTTCCTGCCCGCCTACCAGGGCATCGACTACTGGGGCTGGGAGGACGAAGAGGAGGGGCTGCGCTTCAATGGCGCGCACAGCCACACCTGGGACACCGCCTTCACCGTGCAGGCGATCGTCGAGGGACCTCGCGAGGAGGCCGCACGGATGGCTCCCGCCCTGACAGAGGCCTACCGCTACCTCGAGCAGTCGCAGATGAAGACCGAGATCCCCGACCGCGAGCGCTGGTACCGCGACCGCCGGCTGGGCGGCTGGTGCTTCTCCGACGAGCGACACCAGTGGCCGGTCTCGGACTGCACCGCCGAGGCGCTTTCGGCCGCGCTGTCCTTGGAGCAGACCATCCCCGAAGACCAGCGCATCTCCGACCGCCTGCTCGAGGAGGCGGCGGCGTTCATCCTCTCGCGCCAGAACGACGACGGAGGGTGGGGCTCGTACGAGCGCAACCGCGGCACCTTGGCCCTGGAGAAGGTCAACCCCTCCGAGATGTTCGGCAACTGCATGGTCGAGCTCTCCTACGTCGAGTGCACCGCGAGCTGCGTCGCCGGTCTGGCGCGGTTCCGCCGACGGTTCCCCGCCGTGCGCCGCGCCGAGATCGACCGGGCCATCGCCCGCGGCGTCGAGAAGATCCTCGCTGAGCAGAAGCCCGACGGCAGCTGGGAGGGCTTCTGGGGCGTCAACTTCACCTACGCCATCATGTACTGCGTCGAGGGTCTGCTGGCTGCCGGCCTCTCCCGCTGCCACCCGGCGATCCGCCGAGCCTGCGTCTGGCTTCTCTCCAAGCAGAAGGCCGATGGCGGTTGGGGTGAGCACTACACGAGCTGCGAGAAGCGGACGTACGTCGAGCACCCGCAGTCTCAGGTGATCATGACCTCCTGGGCTCTCATGGCGCTGCTCGCCGCCGAGGATCCCTCCTGGGAGGCCATCGAGCGCGGCGCGCGGCTGCTCGCTTCCCGCCAGCTGCCCGACGGCGACTTCCCCAAGGAAGGCGTAGGGGGCGTCTTCTTCAACACCGCCATGCACCACTACTGCCTCTACAAGAACTACTTCAGCGCCTGGGCCCTCGGACGCTACGAGCGGGCGCGGCGCAGGCGGACCGGCGATCGGGTAGCTTGAGCTCGAGGGCGAAGGCGAGCCGTCACTCGACCTCGGCCCCCCAGGCGCGAAGCTCGGCCACCAACTGCTGCGAGAGCTCGCGGAATTGCCGCTCCAGCGCCTCCTCTGCGGCGACGCGATTACCCGACACCGCCAGCATCAGCACGTCCGCCGCGGAGGCGTGGAACTCGCGGTGCAGCTCCCGAACTCGCTCGAAGCGCACGCTCGAACGCACCTTCGCGCCCACGGTCGGACCAAAGAGCCACCGCCCGAAGCTGCAGGCGTCGTCGGCCTGGACCCTCGCCAGGACGAAGGCGCCACCCTCGCCTAGAGCCCCGCGCTCGAGCATGCCGGTCAGGCTCTCCTTCCACCTGCTGTGAGCTTCGATGGCGACTTCGATTTCCGCGCGCATGGACATGGCTCTCGTGCAACTCCTGTCCCCGCCCCCATGGGCCTGTGTGTAGCGGCCCGATTGAGCCTGCGCCGCCCAAATAGGCAGAAACGGGCCGATTTGGCCACGCCCCCTTGGCCCTGCCCATCGACTGGGCAGGCCAGTCCGAGCCTCCCTCCTTGTGCACCTACCCCTGCTGGCCCGCGCCTCGCTGCTCCTTTGCACCAGAAAGGTCGGCTGCATACCGCCATGAACGGAGGGATCAGCTGCGCGAGATCGCCCGAGGAGCGAGCCCATGAACTGCAACGACATCATGAAGAAGGCAGTCCTATTCCTGAACAGGGACGACACGGTCCAGGCAGCAGCCAAGCTCATGGCGGATGCCAACATCGGCTTCCTGCCTGTATGCGACTCGGGCAAGTGCATCGGCACGCTGACCGACCGCGACATCGTGCTGCGCCTGGTCTGCTTCGACAGGCCGGCCAGCACCCGCGTCGGCGACATCATGACCCACGACGTGGTCGCTTGCAGCCCGTGGGACAGCGTCGAGACGGCTGCACAGACCATGGCCGACAACCAGGTCTCTCGACTGCTGATCAACGACGAGGACGGCAGGCTCGTGGGCATCATCAGCTTGTCCGACCTGCCCAGGGCGAGCGCAGAGAAGGCGTTCGAGGCCTTCCGCGAGATCTCGGAGCGTGAGTCCGCCCCGTCGTCGCCCTGACCTGAGCGGGCACCAGCATTCGCCTCACTTGGCCCTGCGCCGTCCAGGCGAGCGGCAGCGTTGGCAGGCAGCGGTCGGGTCGTGGCTGGACCAAGCGCCTGCCCACCACCCGTCCCTGCTTGCGCCGCTGCCTCGGGGAAAGTGGTAGAGAAGGACCCTCGGGCCGAAGCGAGGGATCCCATGAGCCGATCAAAGGTCGCCATCCTGCGGACGTCGCCTGCGAGCGTCCTGTCCGACTACCACGAGCTGATGAACCTCGCGGGCTACCAGGACGTCATCGCCAAGGACGCCGACGCCGCCCTCAAGGTCAATATCTCGTGGCACTTCTTCTTCCCCGCCGCCTCTACGACCCCCTGGCAGCTCGAGGGCGTCATCCGGGCCATGAAGCAGGACGGGTATGCACCCGAGAAGATCCACGCCTGCCACAACCGCACGGTGGTGATCGACGCGCACCTCGGCGAGCGCGAGAACAAGCAGATCGATCCCGTGCAGGCGCACGGGCTGCGCAACGTGCACCTGTACGAGGGCGGCGAGGAGTGGATCGACGTTCGCGACGCGGTGGGGGACCTGACGAAGAAGTTCCTGTGCCTCAACGAGGTCTATCCGGACGGCTTCAAGATCCCCAGGCGCTTCCTCGGCGAGAGCATCATCCATCTGCCGACGGTCAAGACTCACATCTTCACCACCACCACCGGGGCGATGAAGAACGCCTTCGGCGGCCTGCTCAACGAGCATCGGCACTGGACCCATCCGGTCATACACGAGACGCTCGTCGATCTCCTGCGCATCCAGCAGAAGATCCACCGTGGGGTGTTCGCGGTGATGGACGGCACCTTTGCCGGCGACGGCCCGGGCCCGCGCTGCATGGTGCCCCACGTCAAGAACGTCCTGCTGGCCTCCTCGGACCAGGTCGCCATCGACGCGGTGGCGGCGAAGCTGATGGGCTTCGACCCTCTGTCGATCAAGTTCATCCGGCTGGCCCATGACGCGGGGCTGGGCTGCGGCGATCCCCGGGAGATCGAGATCGTCGGCGATGCGAGCGTGGCCGCCCAGAACTGGCACTTCGACGGCCCCTTCAAGAAGATGACCTTCGCCGCCCGCAACCAGCACCGCATCTATTGGGGTCCGCTCAAGAAGCCCCTGGAGTGGTCGCTCAAGACCTGGCTCGCACCCTGGAGCTACGTGGCGTCGGTGGGCTACCACGACATGTTCTGGTACCCCGTCTTCGGCAAGGAGCGGATCCAGAAGGCCCTGGAGAGCGAGTGGGGCCGGCTCTTCGCCAACTGGGGCAAGGTCCAGCCCGATCGCGACGGCAAGGGCTACCCCGACGTCGGCGAGGCGCACCCGGAGTTCGTGCGCATGGGCGTCAAGCACATCCTCGAGGCCACGCGGCTGCTGGGCATGGCCG
>JACRCT010000065.1 GCA_016218885.1 Deltaproteobacteria bacterium
CGCGGCTACGCTCGCGACGAGCCCCGAGGCGACCAGGCCCTGGAGCGCGCCGCGATGGGCCTCGAGGTCGAAGAGGACGCGTGCGAGGCCGTGCCAGCGCCGCAGGGTGACGGCCAGCGCCGAGAAGCCGAGCGCCGCCACGACGAGCGATGCCGGGCGCAGAGAGGGCGGACAGGCAAGGCACGTCGCGATGGAGAGCGCCGCAGCCGCCAGCGGCACGAACACCGCGGTGCGGAAGACCCGCGGCGCCAGGAACAGGGCGAGGGCGACCAGGCCGAACAGCCAGGACTCGCGCGCGGCGGAAGGCTCCGGCCAACCGAGGCCCCAGGCGACCAGCGAGGCAGCGCCGAGCCCGAGACCGGTTTCTGCGAGCACGCGGGCCCCCGGGGCCGATCGCGGGTGGGTGAGAGCGCCCAACGCCACCAGGATCGCCGCGAAGGCGCCCAAGGAGAGGGCGACCTGGTCCTCGGGGAGCAAGAGCGCGATGGTCGCCCAGAACCCGATGCCGAAGAGCGCCAGCCAGCCCACGAAGTCATCGAGGAGCGGCACGAGGAGGAAGAAGAGCGCGAGCGCGGCCGCCGCGCCCGAGAGGGTCGCGCGGGGGGCGAGGCCCTGGGCCTCGACGACGATGCAGGCGATCACGCTGGCGAAGGCCTGAAGCTTGGCGAGCACCCCGAGCTGGGAAGGCGCGGACGAAGACTCGGACCCGACCGCCGCGGCGCCCCACGCTGGAGCGCGGCGACAGAGGAGGCCCAGGGCGAGCGGGACGAAGGCGCCACTGGCGATGACCAATGGCACCCATCCCGGCGGCACGAGGACTGCCATCGCGGCGGTGGCCAAGCCCCAACCCGGGTAGTACCAGCCGGTCCACGCGTTCCACCGCGGCAGGACGAGGAAGCTCGCGGAGGCGATGGCCAGCGTCAAGGGAACGGCGGCGCCCGTCTTGCCGTCGAGGTGCATCGCCAGCGCGAGGGCGCCGGTGGAAGCGGCGAGGACGCAGGCGTGCACGGCCAGGGTGATCCCCGCGCGTCGCGCCGGGATCCGGATCAGCCGCTGCACGCGCCGGGAGCGCTTCACCGCTACCGCGAGCCCAGACCAGAGCAGGGCACACAGCGCGATCGGGACGAGGAAGTATCTATCGGGCGCCCTGGGGATGAAGCCTGTGGCGATGGCGGCCGTGCCGGCGATCAGCGCCAGAGTGAGCAGGAAGACCGAGGGTTGGCGACGCGCGAGCCACAGGTGCGTCAGGGCGAAGGCCCCCAGCGAGAGCGCGGGAAACCGGCTGCCGAACGTGAGCGCCAGAGCGCACCAGGCGAGCGCGAAGGCGGCGAAGGCCATCGGTCCGCGCACGATGGCGAAGCCGTCCGCCGCGAGCGGAAGGCGAAGGCCGAACCAGCGCCCGCGCTGCGTAGCGAGAGCAGGGTGCTTCTCCAGCCCCGCGCCGGCCAGCATTGCGAAGGCGATGGGATAGGCGGCCCAGCTCAGCTCGCGCGGGGGCCATCCCAGAAGGTGTGCGGCGTGAAGGAGAGCGCCTCCGCTGGCGATGAGCCCGATCGCCGCCGGCAAGC
Source organism: Deltaproteobacteria bacterium (assembly GCA_016218885.1). Lineage (GTDB taxonomy): Bacteria > Myxococcota > Myxococcia > Myxococcales > UBA5297 > JACRCT01. The sequence continues at coordinate 1,569 of JACRCT010000065.1, forward strand.
CCGACCCCAGAGCGAAGGCGACCGCGACGCAGGCCGCACCGGCCATCGCCCAGGCGGCGCAGGCGTCCCATCCCGTTCCCGCGAAGAGGGCAGTCCCCGCCGCGGCCACCGCCGCGACGAGGGCCAGCTCGCGGAAGGCGCGGGCGCGCTCGGCGCTGACCACCAGGCCGATTCCCACGGCGATGAGCGCCGCGGCGCCCAGGCCTATCGCAGGCTGGGCGGCGGTGCTCCGGGCCATCAGCCCCGCATCGAGCCCTGCGAGCACGAGCGCAGCAGCAGACAGATAGGACAGACGCCAGTGCACCAGCCAGTGGGAGAGCGCCAGCGCCCCGGCGAAGACGACGGCGCTGGTGATGAAGGCGGGCTTGAAGTCCGTGCCGAGGTGGCCGAAGACGATCAACACCAAAGCCATCGCCAGCCCGAACCAGCGGATGGCGCCGGTGGCGTACTGCGCCCCCGCGCGCCGTGCCAGGTGGTAGGCGAGCCCCACGCCGGCCAAGTAGATGAGCGACGGCAGCAGGTAGTAGTTGATGGGGAACGGCTTGCCGGGGTCCCGGCCGGCCAGCTCTTTGACGAACCCCAAGAAGGACAGGAGCGAGTTGAAGGGGATGAATCCGCTCAGCGCGTAGAAAGAGAGCCAGCCCACTCCCAGCGAGAGCCCGGTGAACGCCTTCGAGCGCCAGGCCCGTGCGCCGCTCAGGAGGAGCATCGCGGCGATGGCGGCGGTGAGCCCGACGCTGGGGCCGACGTGGCGCGGCGTGGACCACTCCGCCGCGACCGATCCCATCGCCGCGGGCAGCAGGGCCACGTAGGCCAGCAACGCCAGCCAGGACGGGCCTCCCTGCCACCGAGCCAGCGCACGATCAGCCCGTAACACCACCCCCACCAGCATCGCCACCAGGGGGCCGTACTGGATCCATCCGAAACCGTAGGCCATTCCCTGGTAGTGCACGCGCACGAAGACCACGAGGGCGAGCCAGATCACTCCCAAGCCAAGGAACGCGGCGTGCCCCTTGTCCTCCCGGGCTTCCGCCACTGCAGGGGCGTAGAGCCAAAGCGCGACGAGAGCCATGCCGTCGAGCGCCGCGAGCCAGGGTGCTCCGTCGGTGAGCGGCACCACGGCGAAGAGCAGCAACAGGAACCCGGCGGTGCCGAGGTACCAGTGCCGGCCCTTCGCGCCGAAGGTTCCGGCGCAGCCCCACTGCAAACCCATCATCCCCAGCAGCAGTCCCACCGTCACGGCGAGCCACAGCCCGGGGGTCTCGGCCTTCATGGGCTGCAGGGCCAACAAGGCCAGCGGTGTCATCGCCGCCGAGATCGCGGTGAGCACGCGCCCTGCGGTGACGAGGTTGCGCTTGAGCGCGAGGCGGCGTCCGACGCCGAAGAACGCGAGCGCGTAGACCGCCAGCACTCCCGAGACGACGAGCGCGCGCGAGACGCCCTCGGCCTCCTTGACGAAGACGAAGGCCCCGGCGAGCAGCAGGAACGGGCCCGCGAACCAGAGGACGGTCTCGGACAGGAACGGCTGCCACAGCTTCGACCAGGAGGATTCCCGCTCGAGGATGACCTGCTCCGGACTCGGCGGCGGCTCGGGGAGGTCGAGGGGCTCGAGCACCGGGTGGGTCGCCAACATCGCTGCACTCGCGGCGGCGAGCGCTGTCGCGTCCTCCTTGGCATGGGACGGGAGCGGCGCGCTTTCCTCCTCCTGGGGCCTCGTGGGGAGCGAGGCGATCTCCGCCTGGGGCTTCGTGGAGAGTGAAGCGATCTCCGCCTGGGGTCGCATGGGGAGCGGATCGATCTCCGCCTGGGGCTTCGTGGGGAGCGACTCGATCTCCGCCTGGGGCCTCGTGGGGAGCGAAGCGCTCTCCGCCTGGGGCTTCGTGGGGAGCGGAGCGATCTCCGCCTGGGGCTTCGTGGGGAGCGACGCGCTCTCCTCCTCGGGGTGCAGGCGTCCCGCCTGCGAAGCCTCGAAGTGAGAGTCTCCACCTGAATCCGTGGTGGGAGGATTGGGCTGTTCGGTCGGGGGCTCCGCGGGCGGGGACGCCGGCGCCGCCAGGAGGACGGAGGCCGACGAAGCCGGCGCCGACTCGACGGGAGATTCGGGCGGCAGCGGCAGGCCGCGGGCGGCAGCCAAGGCCGCTTGGAGGATCGCCTCCTTCTGGCGGTGCGGCACGGCGAGCTCGTCGGCGAGCGCCGGCGCGAGCTTCCCGGCCTCTTCCCATCGCTTGAGCTGGGCGATCACGAACTGGTACTTGCCGAGGTCCCCCGCGATCTTCTCGGCCGGACGCTCGAGAAGTCGGGCCCCACATACCTTGCAGAAGCGGGCACGTACGGACTGCTCCTCTTCGCAGTATTGGCAGTACAGGTGGGCCTCCCGGGCCGATGCGACGGGGATGCTATCATCTGCCGTGCCGGCTTCCCGGCGGCCCTTGGAGACGCGAGAAGCGATGTCTATTCCGTCCGAATTCCCGACGAGAAGTGTCCGGAAACCTGACGTTTTCTGGTGGCTGGCCCTCGCGGCATGGTCCCTGGGCTGCGCCGCCACTCCTCCCTGCGGCGAGCAGGGTGGAACTGCTTCTGCGCAGCGGGATGCGAAGGGCATGACGCACTCGGTCGAGCCCTCGGGGCCAAAGCTTGCGTTGGACGCCTTCTTGGCGGCGGCGGAGCGAGGTGACTATGAAGCCTGCTGGCGCTTGCTCGCGTCGCCGCTGCGCGAGCGCTACACACCCGCCCGGCTCGGCGAGGACTTCGCGGCGGTGCGCGGGAGTGCCCAGGACAAGTTGGCCCGCGCCCGCTTGGCGTCGGCCGTGGCGCCCAAGGTCGAAGAGGGCCGCGCAGAGTTTCCGGTTTCCGAGCGCGCGAGCGTGAAGCTGACGCACGAAGCCGACGGCTGGAAGATCGCCTCGTTGGAGTAGCGGCGCGGCGAAACGAAACGGCGCGCCCGGCGGTTCAGCATTACGTTGACAGCCCCTGAAGCGGGCGAGAGATTCCCACCGCTTCGAGCAGCCGTGGGCTCACTTCTCACCTCATCGAATGGATCACGACATGTCCCAACTGACCGAGCGCGACGTCCTTGCCGCTCTCTCCAAGGTGAATGACCCCGAGATCATGCGCGACCTCGTGTCCTTGAACATGGTCAAGGACGTGAAGGTCGAGGGCGGCGCGGTCTCGGTGAAGATCGAGTTGACGACCCCGGCCTGCCCGCTCAAGGGCAAGGTGCAGAGCGACGTGGAGGCGGCCCTGCGAGCCATTCCCGGCGTCTCCTCGGTGAACGTGACCATGGGCGCCCAGGTCCGCGCGGCTGCCAAGGCCCAGGACGACCTGCTCCCCGGCGTCAAGAACGTCATTCTCGTCGGTGCCGGAAAGGGCGGCGTCGGCAAGTCCACCTGCGCCGTGAACCTGGCCGTGTCCCTTCAGCGTGAAGGCGCGACGGTGGGCCTGCTCGACGCCGACTTCTACGGTCCCTCGGTCCCCATGATGATGGGCATCAAGCAGAAGCCGGTCTCCAAGGACGGTCGCACCCTGGAGCCCATCGACGCCTACGGGATCAAGGTCATGTCCATCGGACTGCTGGTCGATCCCGACCAGGCGCTCATCTGGCGCGGGCCGATGCTCCACGGTGCGCTGATGCAGCTCTTCCGCGACGTGAGCTGGGGTGCCCTCGACTACCTCGTGGTCGACCTGCCTCCGGGGACGGGCGACGTGCCGCTCTCCATCTCCCAGCAGATCCGCGCCTCGGGTGCAGTGCTCGTCACCACGCCCCAGGACGTGTCGCTGGCAGACGTGATGAAGGCCAAGCTCATGTTCGACAAGGTCAACATCCCGGTGCTGGGGATGGTCGAGAACATGAGCAACTTCATCTGCCCCCACTGCCAGAAGGCCACCCCCATCTTCGACCAGGGCGGCGGTCGCAGGGCCAGCGAGGCGATGGGCATCCCGTTCCTCGGCGAGATCCCGCTCGATCTGGCCGTACGCCAGGGTGGCGATCAGGGCGTGCCCATCGTCATCGGCGTCCCCGAATCGCCCCAGTCCAAGGCCTTCGCGTCGATGGCGCGCAATATCGCCGGCCAAGTCTCCCGCCAGGCCGCGCAGGTCAAGTTGCCGATCATGGGCCAGGCCTGAGGAGCAGGTGGCGTGCGAGATTTGGGAGACGAGGGGAGAACGCGCGCCG
>JACRCT010000795.1 GCA_016218885.1 Deltaproteobacteria bacterium
CAGGATCTCCGCGATGGGCCCGGCGGCGAGCAGGCGCCCCCGCTCGATGATGGCGCAGGCGTCGCACAGCTCGGACAGCTCGGTGAGGATGTGGCTGGAGATGAGGATGGCCTTGCCCTGGGCGGCGAGCGCCTTGAGCAGCTCGCGCAGCTCGATGCGCGCCCGCGGGTCGAGCCCGTCCGCTGGTTCATCCAGGACGAGCAGGTGGGGATCGTTGAGCAGCGCGCGGCCCATCGCCACCCGCTGCTGCATGCCCTTGGAGAGGCTGGTGGTCAGCCGGTCGCGCAAAGGCCCCAGCCCGGAGAACTCCATCACCGCCTCGACCCGCCGCGTGCGCGCCGCCCCTTTGAGCCCGTAGGCGCGGGCGAAGAAATCCAGGAACTCGCCCACCGTGGTGTCGTCATAGGTGCCGTAGCGATCAGGCATGAAGCCCAACAGCGGCCGGACCTTGTCGGGGTGATCGCTCACCGAGTAGCCCTCGACGAGCGCGTCGCCGGTGGAGGGCAGATCCAGCGTGGCCACGATGCGCATCGTGGTGGTCTTGCCCGCGCCGTTGGGGCCGATGAAGCCGAAGATGCTGCCCTTCTCAATCTTGAAGCTGACCCCGTCCACCGCGACCAGGTCGCCAAAGAGCCGGGTGAGCCCCTGGACCTCGAGCACGCTCATGGCGACACCTTCCCGCGCGCGAGCTGGTAGTCGCCCTTGCGCGTGAGCCTCAAGCCCCCGTCGGGCGCGAAGACGGCCTCGTCCAGCCCCACCAAGAACTCGCCTTCCTCCAGCGGCGCGAGGGCGTTGTGCTCGAGCGCGGCGGGGACGAAGCGCGCACCGACGCCACTCCGGAACTCGCCCAGGACGTCCTCGCTCGGCGCCCCTTCGCTGCAGATGGCGTCACCCTTGGCGCCATCGCGTATCTCCTTCATGAGGCAGCTTCTTCCGCCTACCCGCACCACGCCGGTGAGGATCTTCGCGCCCAGGGCGTTCTCGATGGTCACGGACCCCTGCGGCGTGGCGCGCACAGTGAGCCTCGCCCGCGACGGCGCCACCGCGACGCTCAGGTGCTCGCGGTAGCTGCGCGAGGAGATGAAGCCGCTCTTGAAGACCATCCCGTTGGACTCGTCGATGCGCATCCCCGAGGCCGAGTCGACGAGGTTCTGTGGAAAGATCACCGCGGCGAGCGCGCCGTAACGCACCTCCGACGGCGCCATGGTGGCGTAGTAGCCGTCCACCGACTGCGTGGCGGCGCGATGGTGCACAGAGTCGAGGAAGGTCACGGTGCGAGAGGTGGCGTGCAGGGTGAACAGGCCCTCGTGCATCACTCCGTACCCGGCAATACCTCCGCAGGTCGCCATCGCCGTCAGGGGGATGAAGAGCAGCAGAGCATGCGGTCCTTTGCGCGCACGCACCATGAAGCTCCCCGGGCCCAGCACCAACACGAAGGCGAGCACGAGCAGCAAGAAGCCGCCGACCGGCACCCGCGCCACGTCGATGAGCGGCTCGCCGGCATGATCCGCTTGGCCGTAGCGATAGCTTCCGATCATGGCCAGCGTCGGCAGAAACGCCGCGCGCTTGAGATCCCCCACCGTTGCCAGGGCCTCGATGCAGCGCGGCGCGGCGCCACACAAGTGCACCGTGCCCAGCCCATAGGCGTGTGCGCCCTCGCCGCGTCCGTCGCGCAGGAGCGGCAACGTGTCGTCCAGGCGCGTCGGAGCATGGGCCAGGAAGAGGGCGCCACCGGTCGCGGCGTAGGCCTCCAATGCGCGGCGCTGCGGCTCGGGCAGCTCCTCGAAGGGCGTCGCGAGCAGCCCCACCGCGGCGTAGCCCACCAATGGAGGGAGCGTGTCGGGCAGCTCGGCGCGCGTCACTGCGACCGTGGGATTGGTGTCCTCGACCTCCCCTCCCTCGTTGGCGAAGCGGATGATCGGCCCGCTCAGCCCTTCGGAGGGGCGCTCCACCAGAATGGGATCGTGCGATTGCCAGTGCCAGTTGAAGCCCTCACGGCGGACGTCCTCGTGGCCGTCGGTCACTCCCAGCGAGCCGTAGCGCGTGGAGGCGGGCAGCAGCAGAGGTACGGTGCGCCGCTCCTCGGCGGCGAGCTTCACCTCGGCCTCGACCACCGACCAGGGCTGGCTCTCGAAGCTCAGATGGACGACCTGTGGTTGAGAGGTGAGATTCTCGGCGCGGACCTTCAGGGTGATGAAGCCCTCGCGCGGAGCCTGGTTGTCCTGGTCGGCGACTACACGCACCCGGCGGCTGGCGAAGACCTCGGTCCCGGCAGTGGCGGACGAGGGGATGACCACGAGCGCGATGGACGCTGCTACCGCGGTCAGCGAGGAGACAGCGGAAGGCGAACAGCGATGGGGTCTTCGTCGGACCATGGCGCCTTCTGCTCCTCTCGAACTCGGGGACCGCGGCCACGATCATGGCGGCGGGGACTCTTCTTCTCCAAGTCGCGGTGGCGCGGCGCTAGTGACGCCGACTCCAGAACCAGCCCGTCGGGCTTGCAGCTGGCGCGCCAAGGCTACCATTCGGACAGGTCTCCCCGGAACCTGGACCAATTGGGCGTATCCCTTCGAAATCGCGAGGATTGCTGGCTTCGCTCTTGGGCCGCGCTCGCTCCCTGGGTTGGTCGGGATCGATGGGGTGCTGCGGTCCGAAGGTGACGAGTGCGGCGCCTGGTCCGCGGGCCGGAGACCCTCATCGGTATTCGCCCTTTCCGTCCCTCTGCTGCCCCTCGCTTAGTCCATGCCCCTGCCCGTACATCGACTGGCCCTGCTTGCCGCCCCCTCCCTGCTGCGGAAACTTGGACCATCCTGCGGTGCCGGCTCGCTTCCCGAGCGCCTGACGCCGCGCGGCGAGGGCCGCTCGAAGTACCCCGGCGCCTGCCGCACAATCGAGCACCACCACAACCGGCGACCGGGTCCTCGCCCACGGAGGAAGCGCCAGGCGATGAGAGCGGAGGCGCCATGACGACTAACCCCGCGGCCCAGGGAATAGCGATGCCGACCAGAAGCCGCCCGCCCGCGGCGCTCGCTGCTGCGCTCCACACCGAGATCACCCCCCTCGCAGGTCGCCGGTCCTCGGGCCAGCCGGCTGTACGCTCCTACAGGAGCAGGATGGGCTGTGGTCGGTCGTGACCGAGCCTGTGCTGGACGAGAGCGAGACCTCGATAGAGAACGTCGGCGCCGCGCTATGGTGCATGCCGAAGCGCCACGAGAGCTCTCGCCTGGAGTTCTCGTGGCACTTCGGTGGATCTGGATTCGCAGTGAAAGGATCGGCGATGTCCGCTATTCGGAACCTTGAGGGTGCGGTTATCACCGTGCTGCTATCGGTCCGAGTACTTGCCGCCTGCTCCTGCGATCGGGTTGAAGACGCGGGTGTAGACGGCGGCAATCCAGGCGTCGACGCCTCGCGCCCCATGGATGCCGCATTGACGGCCCTCGATGCAGGCTTCGGAGCCGACGCGTCCACGGCCGACGCTCAGGACAGCGGGCCCACCGACACCTCTCTCAGCCACGAACCACCGTATCCTCCCGGTCTCTGCCCCGATTCCCCGACACCGGACGACGTCCCGCCGGGCTGGCAGCGATACGACGGCTTCGCCTGCACTTGCCCGGTCTACATCCCAGGAGTTCACGGTACGCCGCTCCCGCCCTTCGAGTGGGAGCCTTGCCAGGCGCCCATTCCGGATTACCTCGGATGCCGGAGGCTCAAGATGGGCTGGGGCTTTGCTGGCAGAGGGCTTACGTCCGCGTTCCCCTACTTCTGGCGCGACCCGATCGCCGGACGGTCCTATCTAGAGATGGGTCGACACGACCCCGCGACCGATCGGCTGTTCTCAATCGTGGCGGAATTGGATGGTTCGGTCCACGTCGCGTTCCTTCAGCGGCAAATCTCTACCAGGGCGTGCGCAGGAGCCTCCGAGCAGCTGGCAAATGGCCGCTATGTTTTCGCCTTTCGAGACCGCACAAGAAAGATCGATGGTTTCATTGCTGGCAAGGTGGAAGATACCTACCCATCGAGGGTCTTTTCGAAACCGTACGAGGAACCGTACTACTCGGACTGGGCGGCCTCGAGCGAGTGGATCGTGCGATTCCACGCCAATGTCTCAAAGATGGCCTGGGACGGCGCGCAGTTCGAGGTAGTTTCCACGCCAAGCCAAGCTACGATGGCCCAGCATTCGGGTATTGCGCTCGGGCAGAACATTCTGTGGCCAGTCGGAAGTGGCGACCTGCGTGGCGTGCTCTCCTGGACCCCTGCTTACGGGACAAGGCAATTGCTTCTCTGGCCAAATGACCCCACGCACAGCGCCTTCGACTTCGCCACTGACGGAACGGATATGGTTTGGACCCAGTCCTATGAGCGTGACTCATCAGATCATTGGTCGAGGTTCGACATCATGGCCGCCCCTTATACGACCGATCCGGCGAAAGCTCTAGGAACTGCAAGACGATTGAGGTCCGATTATTCTTACTCTGCCCCATTCTCATACGCTGTTGGTTGTGGATACGCAGCGCACCAAGTCTATTGGAACGGCAGGGAGGCCTCGCTTCTCATTGTACGCCTCAGCGACGGTGTCTCATGGATCCTGTCGGGTGCGGAAGAGGACGGAGGCTGGATGTACGGTCCGCCTGTTGGGATCGCGTGCGACGCGAATATGCAGAACATTGAACTGATCGGTAGAATTTGGAAGATGTTCGAGTGGAGCGGATACCCCGACTCCACTCTCATTCGCATTCCGATGGCGAACCTCGGTCCTGGCATCGCGCCGGATTGAGGTTCTCGATGGAAAGCGCACGGGCATTCTCCTGTTTCATTCTTTTCGCCGTGCTCGGGTGCTAGTGCTCAGAGGACCCGCTCGGCTTTCCGGATGTGGGACCGGACGCCTCGACCCGCGAGAGGATCTCATCCCGACTATTCGATCTCTCGCTCGATCTAGCTACGCCTTCAGCTCCGCTCGAGCTCAGGCACGGCGGCCACGATCTTGGCGGCGATCTCCGGCCCGCCCAGACCTTCGAGCGCCGCCTCATGGGAGAGGACGAGGCGGTGATTGAGGGCGTCGGAGGCCACCTGCGCGACCTCGTCGAAGCCGACGTTGGGCTTGCCCTTGAGCAGCGCCAGCGCGCGCGCCGCGCCAGCGATGGAGAGGGCCGCGCGCGGCGAAGCCCCCCAGCGCACGAACCGCTTCACCGCCTCCGGCGCCAGCGGGCCCTTGGGATCGCTCGCCGCCACCAGCCGGCCCACGTAGTTCGCTACGGGCTCGGGCAGGTGCACGCGATCAATCTTGGCGAACAGGTCCTGCAGGCCGGGGAGATCGGTCACCGGCTTGAGCTCCGGCGACTCACCGCGCAGGCGCGTCGTGAGGAGCTTGCTCAGGGTCGCGGCGCCGACCGGCTTGACGTGCACCTTGAAGAGGAAGCGGTCGAGCTGCGCCTCCGGCAAGGGATAGGTGCCTTCAAGCTCGATGGGGTTCTGCGTGGCCAGTACGAAGAAGGGATCGGGCAGTGTGTGAGTGGTGCCGAGCACCGTCACCCGCCGCTCCTGCATCGCCTCCAGGAGCGCCGACTGCGTCTTGGGCGAGGCGCGGTTGATCTCGTCGGCGAGCACCACGCTCGCGAAGATCGGCCCGGGGCGGAAGGTGAAGTCCCGCCCCGCGCCCTCGAGGATGTAGGTGCCGGTGATGTCCCCGGGCAGGAGATCGGGCGTGAACTGGAGCCGCTTGAAGGGCAGATCCAGCAGCCGCGCGATGCCCTTGCACAGCTCGGTCTTGCCCAGCCCCGGCAGGCCCTCGAGCAGCACGTGGCCGCGCGCCAGCAGCGCCACCACCACCCGCGAGACCACCGCGTTCTGGTCGATGAGGACCTTGGACAGCTCCGCCTCCAGCGCGCGGGCGCGAGCGGCGCCGGCCTCCACTTCAGCGGGGGTGAGCAGCTGGCTCATCACTTCCCTCCGGGGTTCTTCTTGTCGAAGTAGCGCTTGACGAGATCGCGGTGGCGCGGCGCGAGCGGCGCCGATTCCGGGACCAGCCCGTCGGGTCCTGCAGCGGGCGCGCCAAGGGTACCACTCGGCCCGGCTTGTCCAGGCTTGGGGGCCATGGGACGGATCCCCTCGAGATCGCTGGGATCGTCGCCCTCGCCCTTGGGCAGCGCCTGCGCCTGGAGTTGGTCGGGATCGATGGGGTGCTGCGGTCCGAAGGTGACGGGTGCGGCGCCCGGTCCGCGGGTCGGAGACCCGGACCCGTATTCACCCTTTCCGTCGCTCCCCTGCCCTTCGCCCAATCCATGCCCCTGCCCGTACATCGACTGGCCCTGCTTGCCGCCCGACCCCTGCTGCTGGGACTTGGACCAGCCCGTGGTGCCGGCTCCCTTCTCGAGCGCCTGGCGCCGCGCGGCGAGAGCCTTGGCAAGCTCCTTCGCGTCGGCGCCGGTCTTGGGCGTCCCCGGCTTGCCCTGCTTGGGCTCTCCCGCCTTCTCGCCCGCGGTGGCGGCACCCTGCTGTCCCGCTTCGCCTGAGGGATTGGCCTTCTCTTCCTGGCCACCTAGCTTCTCGGCACCGAGAGCCATCAGCGCGTCCTCGAGGGCCTCGCGCGCCCGCTGCTCTGCCTCTCCACCAGCGTTGCGATCGAGTGCTTCACCAAGCTGGTGAGCAGCAGACTCGGCCTGCGCGAGCTGTGCGGCGCGCTCGGCGCCGGCCTGGTCCAGCGCCTCGCCTACTGCGTCGAGGGCTGCCCAGTCGGCGGCGTCGAAGCGGCCCGACTCGGCTTCCTGGCGCAAGCGTTCCAGCTCGGCCTGGAGGACCGCATCAAGGGGCTCCTCCGCGGCGAGCGCCTCGGCCTTGAGCTCGGCGTCGGTCACGTGCGACTCGGCCGCCGCCTGGATGGCGGGGACGAGCCCTACGTGCCGGGGCACCAGCAGGGCGGCGACTGCGAAGGCGGCGGCGAGGAGAATCGCAACCAGCGGCCGGCCCAGCTCACGTGGAGGCAGGTGAGCGGCGGCGAGCTTCTCGCTGAGCAGGGGTTGCCAGGGCGGAGCATCGACCTCGGCGAGGGCGAGTCCGAGACCCCCGGCGCCTGCGGCGCGATCGAGCGCGACCAGAGCCTGCGACCGGGTCCATCGCGCACGGCGGAAGCGC
>JACRCT010000066.1 GCA_016218885.1 Deltaproteobacteria bacterium
CGAGCTCGAGAACGTCCTCACCCGCGCCGTGGTGCTGGCGCCCGGCGGAGTGCTGCTGCGCGAGTATCTGCCCTCCCACGACGGCAGGCTCATCGCCTCCGGGCCTCCTGCGGCACCCGAGACGCTCCCTACCTTGGACGAGGTGGAGCGGCAACACGTGCTGCGCGTCCTCGATGCCACCCGCGGCCACAAGGGCCGCGCCTGCCAGGTCCTGGGCATCAGCCGCCCGACGCTGGAGCGCAAGCTGCGCCGGTATCAGCCGAAGGCCTAGCTGACAGCCTTCTGCGATGGCCGCAGGAGCCCGAGCTCCCTCTGCTTCATCCTCATCGAGCCAAGCGTCGGCGCCTGCCGCCGACTCGCTTCAGCGGATGAGGTGCGAGCCGTTCAATAGAAATATCGCTGATTGAACGTTCCGTTCACTCTCGAGGTTCGGTTCTGGGCATCCGCGGGGCGGCCTGTTGACGAGCAAACGCCCTCAATCCATGAGCTTTTCCCAGTGGACGCTCGCGGCGGTCATTCTGGCACGAGTGTTGGAAAACGCCCGCCCGACGCACGAACCCCCGCTTCAGGGGGCGTCGACAGGGGAGGAATGGAATGCGACTTCAGAAGATGGCCGGAAGCAGTGCAGTGGCTCCCGCGGCAGCGGTCAAGCCCGCGCCGAGCATGAGCGCGAACATCGTCTCGACTCCCGCGGTGCCCATCGGCTCGGAGGTGGTGGACTTCCGCGGGTACTTCAAGGTGGACGTCTACCCTCACAACGCCGTGATCTACCGGCCTGGCGACACCTCGGACCGGGTGTTCCTGCTCAAGCGCGGCCGCGTCCGCCTGGTGCGCACCGGCCGGAACGCCGCGCGCTCGGTGCTGGCCATCCTCAGAGCGGGCGATCTGTTCGGCGAGATCTCCCTGGGCGAGCAGGGCCAGACGGCGGAGGAGCAGGCCGTGGCCTCCGGCGAGGCTGAGGTCTGGTCGATCGAAGGCAACGAGTTCCGCAACCTCCTCGAGAGCCGTCCGTCGCTTGCCCTGGACATCGTCCGGGCGCAGAACGAGCGCATCCGACATCTGCGCCGTCGCCTGCTGGGCGTGACCTTCAAGGAGGTGCCGGCGCGGCTGGCCGAGACGCTGCTGCAGCTGGGTGAGACCCTGGGCGAGCGCTGCCCGCATGGCGGGGAGCTCGACCTGCGCGCGGTCACCCAGCAGGATCTGGCGGACCTGGTGGGCGCGTCGCGCTCCTTCGTCTCGACCCTCATCAACGAGATGAAGCGCGACGGCTACCTGGGCAACGTGGGGCGCATCCTGTGCATCCGCGACCAGAAGGCGCTGCGCAAGATCGCGAGCAAGGAAAAATAGCCGCTTCCCTCGACACGGCAGCTCGTTTCGCTGGCGCTCCGCCCCTGCTCATCGTGGGGCGGAGCGCCTGTCTTTTCCTGCTCGCCCTACCTTCGCACAATTGAGCCCCTTCTCGCTCTGGCCGGCTTCATCGGCCAGAGCGAGAAGGGGCGACCCTGGAATCGCTCGCAGGCTAGTTGAAAGAAGGGACGCCTGGTAGCCCGAGGCCCGCCTCTGGAGAGGAGGTTGAGGAGACGGGCCAGCCGTCGCTTGCCAGCCAAGGCGACCGCTATGACGGCTCCTGCGCACTCGCAAGTCACAGCTGCAACGACCCGGCTCAGGCATCGCGATTCCTTCCGCGATGGCGCGCGCACCCAAGTGAGTCGCCCGCTTCTCGAGTGGCTTGGCCAGCTCGCGCTGCCCAGGCCACTCGAGAAACGGGCTCGAAATGCGAAAAGTCGGGCTAGAGCGAAGGATCAGCAATCTCGAAGACACGGGCGACGCGGCCGTCGGCGGGGGGAGCCTGGCACAGCTGCCGGAAGCCGGGGACTTGCTCTCCCGAGGCCAGCCTGCGACGCAGGCTTCGCCGCGGACCGCTTGGCTTGGGCACCGGCTCGTAGACCAGCGCGTAGCGCAGAGAGCGCGCGCGGCAGAGGCGAGCGGCCTCGGCGCTGTCTTCCATCTGCAGGATGGAGCGCGAGAAGGCGGCCGCTTCCTCGGCCTCGGTGGCCTGTCCAAAGGGGCTCGCCACCACCGGCCGCAGCGCGAAGGCGGTCACCAGGTGGCCCAGGTTCCAGTCCGCCAGGACGCCCCACTCCGGCTGCTGGGTGGGGTCCCATCGGCCTCCCGGATCCGCCGTCTGGGTCTTCAAGCATGCCAGGGCCGGCAAGAGCCCTTGCGTGAATCGGCTGTCCTCGTCAGAGGTGGGGACGAGGGCGATCGGGGGCGGGAGCACGAGCAGGAGCGCCGCGAGCCTGGTGGCCATGACGAAGGGCCGCCTTCCGCTCGCCACCGCCCTCTGTAGCAGGAGGCCTGTGAGCACTCCGGCCACGCCCACCAGCGGGCGGGCGAACCGCGCTTGCGCGAAGGTCAGGGCGGCCAGCGCCGCCGCCCAGCCCGCCAGCGGAAGAAGCCAGGGGGGCGCACTGGGCCCGCGCGGGGCCAGCAGCAGGGCGGCGGCGAGCACAGGCAAGGCGACGATCAGCGTCACGGCCAGGGGAATGGTCGCTCCTGACGTCCCACCGCTGAGCAGTGGATTCGATTCGACGGCTTGCGAGAGGATGGCGCTGCCTCGACCGAGATGGACGAGGGCATAAGTGAGCTCGCCCATGAAGGACGAGGCGGTGAGCGCGAAGATGCCCATCCCCGCCGAGAGCGAGACCGCGGCGTACAGGCGCAGCCGCCGCGTCGGCGCCCACAGGAGCGGAGCACAGGCCGCGGCCAGGAGCAGGGCGTGCCCCGCGACGTGAAAACCGGAGAGCCGTACGTAGTCGCCCCGGCCGAGCCTCCCCAGGCTCCAGGCGCCCAGCGCGACCACTGCGAGGCAGGAAGCGCTGGCGAGGCTCAACGTGAGGGCGCGGCGCCAGCGTCCTGGGCGGCGCGCCAGGTGTGCCCACAGCGAGGCTGCGACGACCGGCGGGAGGAAGAGGAAGCCGCTCGAGGTGAACAGATAGGGCAGGGCGGCGAGGGCTCCGAGCGCGAGCCCCCAGCCCAGGCACCGAGCTTTTGGGCGCAGCGCGCTCGCGATCGCCAAGGCGAGGGCCGCGGCGAAGAAGGCCTCGTGCAGGTGGTGGTCGGCTTCGCCGAGCTGTCCCAGGTCGGCGACCAGCGGCTGGACGAGGAGCGCGCCTGCCGCGACCAGCGCGGCCCAGCGACCCCATTGCCGTGCGGCCGCCGCGATGATGAGGCCGATCCCGGCCAGGTTGAGGAGAGGTCCGGCCCAGGCGAGAGCGGCCAGGCCGTCAGGGGAGAAGGGCTCGGCTGCCCCGAACAGCACCTGCAGGGCGGCCAGCAGCCAGGCGTGCCCGGGCGGCCACTGCACCTCCATGCCTGGGAAGCCGACGTAGGTGTCGAAGGTCACCGGGTGGGGGAAGGAGAGCCGTGAGAGCCAGGCGAGGCGCCCGTAGTAGTACGAATCGGAGAGGGTGAGCGTCGCCGGCGGGCCGGGGACGAGGAGCCGCTGGTACAGGCCGAGGGCGAGGAAGGCGACGAGCCACAGGCTGAAGCGGGCGGGCGAGAGCTCGCCCTCCGCCTTCGAGCCCGTCGCAGGGGAGTCGTGGTGGCCAGGCACGCGCGGTCGAGCCTAGCGGTCCCGCCAGGCCGGGGCAACGCCGCTCGCCTCGAGGGGGCCTTTTGGCTAGCATGCGACACTTCGTGAGCCCCCCAAGCCCAAGGAGTGCGAGGCATGCGCGACCACCTCTATGACCACGTGGACTTCAAGCTGGCCGAGCTCGAGCACCGCTACGGGCCGAACGTGCACATCCTCGCCAACCCGTATTCCTTGTCGCAGCTGGCGACGCTCTGCGCCAAGGAGACCATCCAGCCCACGGTCAATCAGATGGTGGTGGCCATCTACACCGACCTGGTGAAGGTGGTGCTCAACGCCGAGTTCCCGCGCAAGCAGGTCTCGGTCCCCACCCGCATGATCGCCAGCAACCCGCGGGGAATCTTCCACGGCCAGGTGATCGACCCTTCGGTGCGGGCCATTTCGGTGAACATCGCCCGCGCCGGAACGCTGCCCTCGCAGGTGACCTACGACCTGCTCAACACCGTTCTCGACCCCCGCCTGGTCCGCCAGGACCACATCATCATGAGCCGGATGATCGACGACGCCTCGAAGGTCGTGGGCTCGAACATCGGCGGCGCCAAGATCGGCGGAGACGTCGACGACGCCTTCGTGCTCTTCCCCGACCCCATGGGCGCCACCGGCGGCAGCCTGGCCACCGCGCTCAAGACCTATAAGGAGAAGGTGCCGGGGCGCGCGCGCCGCTACATCTGCCTGCACCTCATCGTCACCCCCGAGTACCTGCGGCGCATGCGCGACGAGCACCCCGACGCGGTGGTCTACGCCATCCGCCTCGATCGCGGGCTGTCCGAGGCGGAGGTCTTCGACACCGTCCCCGGCACCCATTGGGAGCGGGAGCGGGGCCTCGACGATCACCAGTACATCGTCCCCGGCGGAGGCGGCTTCGGGGAGATCATGAACAACGCCTACGTGTAGCGGCCGTGGCGGGCCTCGCCCCGATCGCCGATTGCTGACCTCCGGACTCCCATGCCCTTCTACGACGATTTGCAGGTGATGTTCTCGGCGGAGCAGATCCAGCAACGAATCCGCGAGCTGGGGGCGCAGATCACTCAGGATTTGCGCGGCCAGGAAGTCACCGTGATCAGCATCCTCAAGGGCTCGTACATCTTCTGCGCCGACCTGGTGCGGGCCATCGACCTGCCGCTGTCGGTGGACTTTCTGGGGTTGTCCAGCTACGGCGGCAAGACCGAGACCTCCGGCGTGGTGCGCATCACCTCGGACCTGTCCATGCCCATCGAGGGCCGGCAGGTCCTGGTGGTCGAGGACATCGTCGACACCGGGCTCACCATGGCCTTCCTGGAGGAGAACCTGCTGACCCGCCACCCGGCGGGCATCAAGGTTTGCGCCTTGCTCGAGAAGCCCTCGCGCGCGGCCAGGAAGATCGACATCCACTACAAGGGCTTCGTCATCCCCGACGCCTTCGTGGTGGGCTATGGCCTCGACTACGATGAGCGCTACCGCAACGTGCCCTTCATCGGGGTTCTGACGAATCGCTAGCCAGCCCGTGGGAGGAGCGGTGCATGGAGCCTGAGGGGTCCTTCCGAGGCGACTTCAAGCGGGTCTTCACGGTGCTCTTCCAGATCACCAAGAAGATCAACGAGGCGGCCCCGCTGCCCGAGTTGCTGCGCATCGTCAGCCGGTCCGTGGTGGACCTCGTCGGCGCCGATGCCTGCTCGATCATGCTGCTCGACGAGGCCCGCGCCGAACTCCTATGCAAGGCTGCGGTGGGCCTGCCTGCCCAAGAGGAGGCGAGCATCTGCTTCAAGGTGGGCGAGGGTGTCGCGGGCTGGGTCGCCGAGCACGGCGCGCCCGCCCTGATCGCCGACGTGGGCGACGACGCGCGCTTCAAGACCGTCTCGGGGCAGACCACTCCCATCCGCGCGCTGCTCTCGGTGCCGCTGGCGACCAAGGAGGGCATCATCGGGGTGATCAGCGCCACCAGCGCGCGGCCCGCCGTCTTCAGCCCCGAGCACGAGGAGCTGCTGCTTTACCTGGGCGCTTCCATCGTCAAGGACATCGAGAACGCCCGGCTCTTCCGCCAGTCGATCACCGACTCGCTCACCAAGGCGTTCAACCGGCAGTACCTCTACCAACGGCTCCCCGGGGAGGTCGAGCGCAGCCGGCGCTATGGCGACCCGCTCTCGGTGGCGCTCTTCGACATCGACCACTTCCGACGCTTCAACGACAGCTTCGGCCGTCCCGCCGGCGACTTCGTCCTCAAGGAGGTCGTACGGCTGGGCCAGGAGCAGATCCGCGACGTGGACGCGCTGGTGCGCTATGGCGGCGAGGAGCTCCTGTTCCTTTTGCCCAACACCTCGCTCGCCGGAGCACAGCGCACCGCCGAGCGCTTCCGCGAAACGCTGCAGACCTCCGAATTCGGCTGGAGCGACCGCCGCCTCCAGGTGACCGTCTCGGCTGGGGTGGCGCAGCTGTGCGAGGAGGCTCCGACGGACGAGGCGCTGCTCCGGAAGGCCGACGACGCTCTCTGGCGGGCCAAGAAAGCCGGTCGCAATCGGGTGGAGCCGGCCTCGTAGGATGCCTGGTCGGGGCATGCCGGCTGCTCTCATCCGTTGAACCGCTTCTGGGAGGTCCAAGTGAGCCAAGAGGCCCCGCGGCGCAGCGTGCTCCGATCAGCACAGCGCTTCCTCGTCTTTCTCTTCATGGTCGCGCTCGCCGGAGCCGTCGTCTGGCTGCTTTCGATGATGCACGCCAGGACCTACGCCGTGGAGCAGCGCGAAAGCGAGCTTTGGGTCATGCGCGGGCGTGAGCTGCCCACGGGGTTCGTGCCGTACCGCCCGGTCGACAAGGCGCTGGCCCAGGCCTATGCCCCCCTCCCTCTGTTGGGCGATTCACCCGGCGAGCTGCTCAACGGCCCATTCGATGACCGTGATGCGCTCGACCAGGCGCTCTTCCGGACCCTCAAGGGATGGATCGACGTGCGCCTGGAATCCGAGGACCCCGAGCGGCGCGGACAATCGCTCAGGCTGCTCAAGCGCGTCGAGCTCTTCACCGGCATCTCGGCGGACCAGCGTGAACAGCTGCGGGACCTGCAGGCCAAGGTGTCCTTTTTCGAGGGGCGCGCGCGGCTCGAGGAGGCCGAGCTGGCGCTGCGCGAGGCGGTCGAGCGGCTGCGGCTCGCGGCGCAGACGCGCAACCGCTACGCCGCGGAGGCGGGGGACCTCTACGAGCGCACCGCGGGCCTGGCCGAGCAGCTCTCTCGGGCGACCCGCCTGGCGAGCGCAGCGCACCCCGCCAACTCCGACCCCAAGCGCCCCCCCAACCAGCCACCACTGCCGGCGGAGGCGGTGCCTCCCGACGGCGCACCCTCGCCGAGCGCCGCTCCCCCTGCCGTGGCCCCGTCACGGTCCGATGCGGGCGCCGAGCCTGCTCCCGCTCCAGAGCCTGCACGCGGCGTCGATGGGGGCATGGGGAGCAGCGACGGCGCCTGACCGGGGGGTGGGGTTCGTTGACCCCTGTTGAGGCATTTGACCCACCTTCCTTCGCGGTAAGGTTCTGAAAGTTCAGGCGGTTGAGTGCTTGCCCTTCTGGGGTACTTGGTTTGCACGCAGGGGCCTCGTTCGAGGGGAGCGAGGGGAACTGCGTGACCAAGCATGAGCTAGGAGACGTGCTCTCAGGCGTTGCCGCCTTTCACCGTCTTCGCGAGAAGGCGGGTCAGCGGCGGCTCTCGATGAGCGAGGGGCAGATGCTGATGCGGATCCTGGAGTGCTTCGAGCCCATCCGCGTCACCGAGTCAGGGGTGGGCCGGGAGCACCGGTGGATCGCCTTCAAGGCTCCGGCCTCGATGCGCGAAGAGGGAGTGGCCCAGGAGGTAGAGCTGCGCGGCCTGAGCCTGTACCGGGCCACGATCGCCGCGGCGGAGCTGCCGCGGGTCGGGGAGCGCGTGGAGTTGCGCCTGGGGGCCTCGCCGCAAGAGTGGCGCTTCGATGCCGATGTCGTGGCCGACCATCCGCAGCAGGGGACGGTGACGGTGGCCCTCCGCGCGTTCACCGGAAGGGGAGAGGTCGCCTGGCAGCCCAGGGAGATGGCCCCCGCGGCCTGAGCGCTTTCCGCAGTTGATGATGCTAGCGCTTGGGCTTGAGCGAGGCGAAGGGGCTGTTGAAAGGCCTCTTTTCGGGAACGGGAGAATGGGTGGCCGCGCCACCGCGAGCGCCGCCGTCACCGGGCGGGCCCTTCTCCTGCAGCGCCCGCACCGAGAGCCCCATGCGCCGCCGCTGAAGATCGACCGAGAGCACCTTGACGGTGAGACGGTCGCCGACCTTGACCACCTCGCCCGGGTCCTTCACGAATCGCGCGGCCAGCTGTGAGACGTGAACCAGGCCGTCCTGGTGCACGCCGACGTCCACGAACGCTCCGAAGGCTGTGACGTTGGTGACCACGCCCTGCAGGACCATGCCTTCCTTCACGTCCTCGAGGGTGCGGAGATCCTCGCGGAAGGCCGCAGCGGAGAAGTCGCCGCGCGGGTCGCGGCCGGGCTTCTCCAGCTCGGAGAGGATGTCCTTGAGGGTGGGCTCGCCGAGGTCTGCTTCCACATAGCGCCGCCAGTCGATGGTGCGGACCAGCGCCGCGTTGCCCACCAGCTGCCGGATCTCGACCTGGAGATCGCCGGCCATGCGCTCGACCACGGCGTAGCGCTCGGGATGGACGGCGCTGTCGTCGAGGGGCGGCCCGCCTCGCACCCGCAGGAACCCCGCCGCCTGCTCGAAGGTCTTGGGGCCCAGGCCGGAGACCGCGCGCAGCGCGGCACGGCTCGCGAAGCGGCCCTTCTTCTCACGGTGCGCGACCAGCTTCTTGGCCACCGAGGGGCCGATGCCCGAGACGTGCTCCAACAGCTGCGGGGAGGCAGTGTTGACGTCCACCCCCACCGCGTTGACGCAGGAGTCCACGACCTCGCCGAGCTTCTTCTTGAGCAACCCCTGGTCGACGTCGTGCTGGTACTGGCCCACTCCGATGCTCTTGGGGTCGATCTTCACCAGCTCGGCTAGTGGGTCCTGCAGGCGGCGACCGATGGAGACCGCGCCGCGCAGCGAGACGTCGAGGTCGGGGAGCTCCTCGCGGGCGATCTGGGAGGCGGAGTAGATGGACGCGCCCTGCTCGCTCACCGAGACGATGGGCAGCTTCCTGCCGGCCTCGCCCAGCGCTTCGCGCACGAAGCCCTCGGCCTCGCGGGCGCCGGTGCCGTTGCCGACGGCGATGAGGTCAGGCTTGAGCTTGTCGCAGAGCGCCTTGAGCTGGGCGGCGGCCCGGGAGCGCTCCTCGGCGCCACGCTCGGAGTAGAGGGTGGCGGTGCCCAGCACCTTGCCGGTGGCGTCCAGCGCCGCCAGCTTCACTCCCGTGCGCAGGCCGGGATCGAGCGCCACCACCGCGCGGCTGCCCGCCGCCGGCGAGAGCAGCAGATGGCGCAGGTTCTGGCCGAACACCTCGATCGCCGCGCGGTCTGCTCGCTCCTTGAGCTCGGAGCGCAGCTCCGCTTCCAGCGAGGGGGAGAGGAGCCGGTCCCAGCCGTCGCGCACGGCCTCGATCAGCTCGCGCGCCAGGGGCGCCTGGGGGCGGCGCACGACCCGGGTGATCAGGCCGGCCACGATCTCCTCGTCCGGGAAGGCGAGCTTGACCTTGAGCACCTCCTCCGCTTCTCCGCGCAGCAGGGCCAGCACCCGGTGCGAGGGCGCCTTGCCCATGGGCTCGCGGTGGTCGTAGTAGGCCTCGAACTTGGTCGCCTCGCCCTTCTTGGCGGGGGCCACGCGGGAGGTGAGCTCGCCACGGTCGCCGGCCTGGGCACGGGCAAACCCGCGCAGCGCGGCGTCCTCGGCCACTCGCTCGGCACAGATGTCCCGCGCTCCGGCGAGCGC
>JACRCT010000796.1 GCA_016218885.1 Deltaproteobacteria bacterium
CTTCGCGGCCCGGCTCTGTGAGGCGAGGACGCGCCGAGGGGAGGCCTCGTTCGAGGGGCTATTCGTCAAGAACCTGGAGAACGTCCAGGGCGACGAGCGGGACCACATCGTCATCAGCACCACCTATGGCCCGGACCCCAAGGGCAAATTCCGCCGGCAGTTCGGGCCCCTGGGGCGAGCGGGCGGCGGCCGGCGCCTGAACGTGCTCGTGACGCGGGCGCGGCAGGAGGTGCACCTGGTGACCTCCATCCCGCGGGAGGTCTACGCGGCGCTGGCGCCGCTGGAGCCCGGTCAGGTGCCGAGCGGAGCATGGCTGCTGTTCTCGTACCTGCAGTGGGCCGAGCAGCTCGAGCGCGACTACGCCGAGGAGGGCGAGCGGCTCGCGCAGGCCGAGGCGGTGAGGAAGGTCGTGGTGCGGGAGCGAGAGACCAAGGCGGGCTCGGCGCTCGCACGGGCGCTGGCGAGGCAGATCGCCCAGAAGAAGGGAGTGGGCGCGGACGTGCACTGGGGCAACGAGGGTTTCTGCGTGGACGTGGCGCTGCACCACCCCAGCCGCGCCGAGGACGTCACGGTGGGCATCCTGTGCGACGGCACCCGCTTCGCCAAGGCGCCGGACCGCGTGGAGTGGGACCTCTTCCGCAGCGCGGTGCTCGAGGGCCAAGGCTGGAAGCTGGTGCGGCTGTGGACCCCGCAGTTCTTCCGAGACCCCGAGGCGGCGCTCAGGCGGGTGGAGGAGGAGGTGGCCGCGGTGGTGGCCAAGGAGGCAGCACCGCCGCAGCCGCCGGTGGCGGCGCTGGCCGCGGCCAAGGGGGAGGGCAGAGTGCTGCACTGAGGCTTGGCTGCCGAAGAAGGAGCCATCCACCCTCTGCCCCGAGAATGGGAATCCGTGCTAATTCCCTCGCGCTCGATGCCGGCCATCCGAAGCGGAGCCACCCCATGAATCCCAACCCCCATGCGCAGCTGCGCATCCCGACACTGCTGGTCGCTGTTCTTTGGGTGCTCGCCTCCGGTCTTCTGCCTGGCCAAGCCGCGGCGCAGCAATGGACCTTCCAGAACCGTATCGGAGAAGGAACGCAGCTCGATGCGGTGCGAGGACCCAACGAGCGCATCCACCTGGTCGCCGCGAAGTACTACCAGATTGACCTGAACGGCCAGGTCGTCGTCAGCGAGCCCCAGGGCGACGGGCAGCAGAACTCCATGCTCTTTCCCCCGGCCATCGCTGCCGGGGATGACGGGTCGGTCCACCTCATCACGCGGCACGCCGGCAGCCCCAACGAGGGCTATGAGCTCCGCTACCGGCGCCGGAGCCCCTCGGGCAGCTGGGATCTCGACTACGTCATCGGCTCGCCCGAGAAGCGCAACTACGTGGTGGGTGCTGCCTGGGCGACGCCGGGCCAGGTGCACCTGATGAGCACCGTGGGGGGCACAGACGTCTGGGGGGACGTGCGGGTGTGGTCGGAGAACGGAGGGAGCGTCGCCAACCTCGGTTCCCTGACGGGTATCTGGCGCTCAGACGCGGACGCACGCATGCGGGCGCGGGACGGGCGCGTCTACCTGGTCTCCGGCAAGTGCGATCCCGCCAATCTGGGGGCCGCCTACCTCTCGTGGGGAGACGGGGGAGCGGGTCTGCATGGCGGGCTGGCTGCCAACATGAAGAAGCATCAGGCAGGAACGGGTCGTCGCGGAGCGCCGGACCTGTACCTCGACAGGGTGGGGAACGCTCACTTCACCTACGGCGCGGCGGAGGAGGTCTACTACAACCAGTACGACTCCGGAGGGAACCGCAAGCTGGCCAGCGATGTGCGGATCTTCGACGCCCTGGGGAACTGGAAGTTGTTGTTTGGTCTCTCGGCCGTAGCGAGCTCGGACGACGGGCAATCCGTGGTGGCGGTCGGGCTGCGCACCGATGGCAGTGACGCCGCGTCGACCACCAACATCCTCTGGACCTACTCCACCAACGGAGGTCAGACCTGGTCTGCGCCTCAGGACACCGGCCGCATCACCACCGCCGGCGAGGGACGCTGCCGGCCGCGGCTCGTGGCCTTCGGCAGGAAGTTCTTCATGTTCTTCCGCGAGCGCACCGAGGCCACGGTCACGATGGGCACTCTCCTGCTGCAGCCCGACGGTGACGGCGATGGATACACCTCCGACGTGGACTGCGACGACGGGAACACAGAGGTGAATCCCGGCCAGTCGGAAGTCTGCGGCAATCAGGTGGATGACGACTGTGATCAGCTGGTCGATGAGACCTGCGCCCCAGGGATGGACGCCGGGACGCCGCTCGACGCGAGCCCCATCGACCCGCCGGATGCGACGAGCCTCGTGGGCCCCGACAGCGCAATGGCAGACGTGGGCTTGCCGGACCCCGGAACGATCGACAGCGGGTCGGATCCACAGGGCAGGGACGCCTCTGGCCAGGGCGGGGATGCCTCCGGTCAGGGCGGGGATGCCTCGGAGCAGGACCTGCCTCAGGAAGCGGACGGCGGTCCGGGTGGTGATCTTCCTCTGATCAACGGAGTGGGCTGCTCTTGCCAGGCATCACCGCTGGGGGGATTGGGCCTGCTCGCGCTGCCAGCCGTGGTCGGGCTGCTCGGGTTCGTGCGCCGCCGGTCGAGGGCGCGCTCGGTGGGATGAGAGGGACGGGGAGCGGCCTCACCAGGGGCTTCAGTTCCAGTTCCCGACCGTCGGTGGGTTTTGCTCAGGGCACAGGCAGGTGAGGGACCCGGCCCGGGACGCGGTGACCTTGCCGTTGTCACACCAGAGCGCACACTGATTCGCAGTCTGGCGTTGGAAGCACAGGGTGTTGGCACAGGGGAAGCCCGTCTGGTCGGATACTGCGGCGTCCTCCCAGGCGTCGGCGGCGAGCTTGGCGTTCTCCATGGTGTGCGTCCCGAGCGAGCTGCAATCGTAGAACGTCCCGCCCAACCCGTTGAGGTGGGCGAGCTGGCAGCCCGAGCCGCAGCACTCGTTCCCCTTGCAGCACGACTGCCCGCAGATCACCCCGTCCTCGCCGCAGCAGAGCCCTTCCTGGCAGACCTCTCTCGAGCCGCAGCTCTTGGCGCAGGTCCCGCAGTGGTCGTGGTCGGCCTTCAGATCGACACACCGGTTGTAGCTCGAGCAGTAGTCCGGCGCTCCTGCCGGGCAGACGCAACTGCCGCCGATGCAGGCGCCGTTGGTGCGCCCACAGGGCGTGTTGCAGGCGCCGCAGTAGTTCACGTTGGTCTGCAGATCGACGCACGCGTTCGCCGCCACGCAGAAGTCGGCGGCCGTGTCGGGACAGGCGCAGCTTCCCTGCTTGCAGACGCCGCCCGCTCTCGTGCAGGGTTTGCCGCAGTCGCCGCAATGGTCGACGTCGGCGGTCGTGTCGACGCACGTGCCCGAGCACTCGGTGGGCTTGGTGGCAGGGCAGCTGCAGCTGCTCGCGGTGCACGTCTTGCCACCCCCACAGGCGACCGAGCAGTCACCGCAGTGCAGCGGGTCCTTGCTCACGTCCACGCACTCCGGAGAAGCGCCAGCGCACTGGTGGACCGTCGCCGGCGTGGCGTCGCACGCGCAGGCTCCGGCAGAGCAGGCTCCCAGGCCGCACTGGTGGCCACAGGTGCCGCAGTGATGCGCATCGGCCTTCAGGTCGACGCAGGTGTTGCCGCAGGTGTCGGGCTTGTCCGACGGGCACTCGCAGCTCCTCTGGGAGCACGCAGCCCCGTGGGGACAGGATCGCGCGCAGGCCCCGCAGTGGTCGGGGTCGTTGGCGAGGTCGACGCACACCTCGTCGCAGTCGACGAGCCCGGACGGGCAGGTCTTGCCCGGGCAACCGCCCAGCAAGAGGGCCGCGACGACGAGAATGGCCGCGATGGTCGATTGGCTCGAAACCATGACCGCTCCTTTGGCGTGTCCAGGAACGAGCGACGATACTACCTTCGCCGTGCCATCGCGCATCCGCTCCAACGGCTGCCATGGCCCCCAGGGAGGATTCGATGCGCCTTTCCCCGCCATTCGCTGCCGTTTGGCTCCTGTTCGGAATGGGGTCGCCGCTGGCTGCCCAGGGGCCGAGCGACGCCGGGCCCGCGGGCGGGAAGCTGACCCTGACCGTGGAGATCACCGGGTTCCGCAGCGACGCCGGGTATGCGGCGGCCGCGATCTACCGGACGAAGGAGAGCTACCTGAAGAAGCCCGAGGTCACCCGGACCGCAAAGATCGTCGGAGGCAGGGCGATCCTCGTGTTCGAGGCAATCGAGCCGGGCACCTTGGTGGTCAACGGGTTCCACGACGAGAACGAGAACGGCACGTTGGACACCAACTGGCTGGGCATGCCCAAGGAAGGCACTGGCGTGTCGCGCGACGCCAAGGGCCGGATGGGCCCGCCGAAGTTCGACGACGCCCGCCTCGAGCTGTCCGCCGGGACGGAGAGCATCTCTTTCAAGTTGGTCTACCTGTAAGCCCGGCGCGTGGCGCTGCTTGCCGAGAAGGATCCCCGACGACGGCGGGTGGCCAGGAGGCCGAGCAGCGCGAGCAGCATACCCGCGGCGCCGCTGCCCCCTGCTGCCTGGCCGCAGCCGCAGCCACCGAGCGAGTACATGGGCACTCCATCATCACTGGGAATCGTTCCCGCGTCGGCCTCGGTGACACCAGCGTCGGCGGGCATCCGCGCGCACCGGTCACCCGCGCAGACGAACCCTGGGGGACAGTCGGACTGCAGCTCGCACGCGCAGGCCGAGCCGATGCACTCGCCGGAGGCGCAGGCCAACGTCGGCCCCTGAGCGCAGCCTCCCTGGCCATCGCAGGTGGCGGCCTCGGAGAGGATTCCGGCGAGGCAGCTTGCCGGAGCGCATTCCCGGGAGGAGCCGGGGAAGGTGCAGGACGCTCTCGAGGTCCCGTCACAGAGGCCCTGGCAGGAAGCTTGGCCCGAGCACTGGGCGCGCTCGCCACGCGGCTCTCCAGAGACCGCGGAGCATCGGCCCAGCGAGCCCGCGAGGTCGCAGGCCTCGCACTGGCCATCACACGGGCCATCGCAGCACACCCCGTCGACACAGCGGGCGGAGAGGCACTGCTCGGCGTCGTCGCAGGAGCGACCGTCGGCGAGCCTGGCGCGGCACCTCTGGCCGTCGCAGTAGTAGCCCTCGACGCAATCGCCGCTCGAGGTGCAGGTCGTCAGGCACGCATCGACGCCGCAGTGGTACGGGGCGCAGGCCAGGGTGACGAGCGGGCACGTTCCGGCTCCGTCACAGGTGGCGCCGAGGCTTGAGACCCCCTCTTCGCAGCCGGCGGAACGGCAGGCGAGCTCCGCTCCTGGATAGGTGCACGCCAGCGGCTCGGTCCCGTCGCAGGTTCCCTCGCACGCGGAGCCTGCCCCGGCGCATGGGGGGCGCGCGCCGTGGGGCGCGCCGGAGATGGGGGAGCAGGTCCCGGGCGCCGCCGGGACGTCGCAGGCCAGGCACTGGCCCGTGCAGGCTCCATCGCAGCAGAAGCCGTCGACGCAA
>JACRCT010000781.1 GCA_016218885.1 Deltaproteobacteria bacterium
CACGCCGGCCCCATCTGCTGCCGCTGAGATCGCTGCGTCGTCTACGCCGTCGGCGCCTTCCGGACCGCCGTCGTTGCCGGCGCCGGTTCAGGCGGTATCGTTGCACCGGCCCGCGCTGCTGGGAGGCCCAGAGCTGTCAGGGGAGACGACGCTCCCGGGCGTCAAGCCGGCCCGCAGTCGCAGGGCGCAGGGGCGCGCCTTCGGGTTGCCGCTGCTCGCCGCCGCCGCGACGCTGCTGGGGGTGGGCATCGGGCTCTACATCGTGCGCCAGCCGGTCCCCGTTCCTGCCGCATCCCAGGCGATGCCTCCCTCCGTATCGAACCCGTCATCGGCCCCTGCGCCCTCCAAGCCGGCAATGCCGCCCCCGTCCGGCCCGGCGCCCGCCGTGCCTTCGACGCCTTCGCCAGAGCCCA
Organism: Deltaproteobacteria bacterium; assembly: GCA_016218885.1. Taxonomy (GTDB): domain Bacteria; phylum Myxococcota; class Myxococcia; order Myxococcales; family UBA5297; genus JACRCT01. The sequence goes on from JACRCT010000781.1 coordinate 414, forward strand.
CGGCTTCCGTACCCGCCGTCCAGCCTCCATCGGACCCTGCGCCCGCGCCCACGCCGGCCTCCAAGCTGGACCTCACCTCCGACCTGAGCCCGCAGGAGATGTTGGCGCCTCTGAAGCCCCCCACGCCTCCGCTCGCCGCCGCCATCAAGGCGGCCGACCGGTCCCAATCGACGACGAGGACCGAGCGCCCGGCAAACGTTGAGGCGAGAGCCAAGCCCGAGGCGAGCTCCGAAAGACCCAACGAGCCTTTGCCGACCGCTCCGGCACCCGTCGTCCAGGCCCCCTTCCAGCTCGTCGTCGATGGCCCTCAGGGTCCCATGACCAGACCGCTCTCGGGCTCGGGGAGTGTCCGGCTGGGTGAGGTGGAAGGGATGGCCATCGCCCTGAGCTACAGCTCCAGCGCCGAGGGGCTCAAGGCGACTCTCGAATGCCAACCTTGGGCGATCGTGGCGGTCAACGGCATCTCGGTGGGCAAGACGCCCGTCGCGCTCGACCTGAAGGACGCCGCCGTCAAAGTAGAGCTGCGCCGCCCTGGCGCCGCTCCCGTCATCCTGCGCCTCGCCGCACCGCGCCAACCCTGACTCGCGAGCTGTAGCGGGTAACGGTCGATGCCTTGACAGGTCGAGGACCCTTCCTATTATAGGCGCCCGTTTTCGGGGGTCTGCGACCCAAGCATCCGTCGTTCGTCGCGTTTTTTTGTTTTCGGCGGGAATGACCAGGCAGCCAAGGCCGTTCTTGCGTCTTCGAATGCGGGTCGTGTGCCCGCCACGCGATCTCCGATTCACGAGGGAGGCATCATGATTGAGGTCAAGGGTCTGACGAAGCGGTACCGCGACCGTGCCGCGATCGAAGAGCTGTCCTTCGAGGTGAAGGAAGGCGAGATCCTCGGCTTTTTGGGGCCGAACGGCGCCGGCAAGACCACCACGATGCGCGTGTTGACGGGCTTCCTTCCCGCGACCTCGGGCTCGGCGCGGGTGGCCGGCTTCGACGTCTTCGAGCAGCCGCTCGAGGTCAAGCGCCGCATCGGCTACCTGCCCGAGCAGCCGCCGGTCTACACCGACATGACGGTGCGCGCGTACCTCAAGTTCTGCTCCCAGATCAAGGGAGTGCCCCGCAAGGCGGTCAAGGGAGAGGTGGAGCGGGTCGCCAACCTCACCCGCATCACCGAGGTGCTCGATCGCGTCATCGCCAACCTCTCCAAGGGCTTCCGCCAGCGCGTGGGGTTGGCGCAGGCCATCCTCAACTCCCCGCCGGTGCTCATCCTCGACGAGCCCACCGTGGGCCTGGACCCGCTGCAGATCATCGAGGTGCGCGAGCTCATCCAGAGCCTCTCCAGGACCGGCAAGCACACCATCATCCTGTCGACCCATATCCTGCAGGAGGTCACCGAGATCTGCCGCAAGGTGCTGGTGATCAACGGCGGGAAGCTGGTGGAGTTCGCGACCATCGAGGAGCTGCGCGCGCGCCATGCCGAGGGCCAGGCGCTCAGCCTCGAGCAGATCTACCTCAAGCTCATCGACCCCACCGGCTCGCTGCGCAAGCGGGCCCAGGGCGCCTCGGCGTCGCCGGCTTCTGCCGAGCCGCCGCCGTCGCAGCCCCCCGCCACCGCCGTCAACTAGCGATCAGGCACTGGAGCCGCCCGCCATGCGAAACGTCCTCGCCATCGCCAAAAAAGAGCTGAACGTCTACTTCACCACCCCCGTCGCCTACGTGGTCTTCGCGGTGATGAGCGTCATCGCCAGCTACTTCTTCATCGCCGCCGTCAAGCAGTTCCTCGATGCGTCGATGATGGCGATGCAGATGCCGCAGTACCGCGACCCGAGTCAGCTCAACCTGACCGACTACGTGATCGCCCCAGTGGTCTTCAACATGGGCATCTTCTTCGCCTTCGTGACCCCGCTGGTGTCGATGCGGCTGATCGCGGAGGAGAAGCGCCACAAGACCTTCGAGCTGCTCATGACCGCGCCGCTGCGACCCTACGAGATCGTGCTGGGCAAGTATCTTGGCGGATTGATCATCGTGGGCGTGACCGTGCTGCTCTTGATGCTGCTGCCGGTCATCCTGCACTTCTTCGCCGCCTCCGCGGGCACGGGCGGGGCGGGTGGCATCGAGTGGCAGACGACCCTCGCCGCCTACTTCGGCCTTTTCCTCTGGTCGGCGACCGCGTTGGCGGTCGGCCTGTTCATCAGCGCGCTGACCGACAGCCAGGTCGTGGCGGCCATCATCTCCATCCTGATGCTCCTGCTGCTCTGGCTGGCGTCATGGATGGCTAGCGGCGCCGAGGGAACCATCCGCGACGTGCTCTCCTATCTGTCGGCCTCGCAGCACCTGGTGGGCTTCGTGCGTGGCTCCTTCGAGCTCAAAGACGTCGTCTACTACCTGTCGTGGATCGTGCTGGCGATCTTCCTGACCCACCGCGCCGTCGAGGCGCAGCGCTGGGCGTGAGCGTCACTCGCCAATCCAGGAGAAACTCCATGAAGCGCAAGTTCATTGGACGAATCCTCGGGGTGATCGGGCTGGTACTGCTGCTCAGCTCGGTCCTCACCTGGCTCATCGGGTTGCCCGAGGTGGCAGCCGCGAAGGTCGCCCTGGCGCTGCTGCTCTTCGTCGCCTACGTGGTGACCAACTTCGGCGACTTGGGAAAGGCGGCCTCGAGCCGGGGCACCTTCTTCTTCGGCGTGACCTCGATCTCGACCGTGGTCGTCGTGGCGCTGCTGGCCTCGGCCAACTACGTAGCGGCCAAGAACCCCCAGACCTGGGACCTGACCAAGAACCAGATTCACACGCTCTCGCCCGACACGGTCAAGACGCTGGAGGGCCTCAAGACGGACGTGACCGCCACGGCCTTCTACGGCTCGGCCGAGCCCCAATTCGCGGCGCTACAGGACCTGTTCAAGCGCTACCAGGCCAAGAGCGAGCACTTCAAGTTCGACTTCGCCGACCCCATCAAGGACCCGCTCAAGCGCCAGCAGTTCAACGTGCGCAACGACGGGCCACGGGTGGTGGTCAAGCTGGGCGAGACCGAGAGCCGCTTCCAGGAGATCAACGAGGAGGCCCTGACCAACGCCATCGTCAAGGTGACTCACTCGGCAACCAAGAAGATCTACTTCACCACCGGCCACGGGGAAGCCGACCCCGACGACGCCCAGGACACCGGCCTGGCCAACGTGAAGAAACGCATGGAGAACGAGGGGCTGAAGGCCGAGAAACTCAACTTCGCGTCCACCCCGGAAGTCCCCGCCGACGCTCAGGTGGTGGTGGTGGCCGGCCCAGCCAAGGCCTTCCAGCCTGGAGAGGTGGATGCGCTGGGCAAGTTCCTCGACGCCGGCGGCAAGGCGTTTCTGATGCTCGAGCCGCAGGTCGACTCCGGGCTCGACGGACTGCTCAAGGCCTACAACGTCGAGGCCGACCGCTCGCTGGTAGTCGACCCCGTCAGCCGGCTGTTCGGGGCCAGCGAGGTGGTGCCGGTGGTGCAGAACTACAGCACCGAGTCCGACATCACGCGCGACTTCAAGCTCAACACGGTCTTCCCCACCGCGCGGCCGCTCACCGTCCTGCGCGACGCGTCTTCCCCGGCGGTGGCCAAGCCGGTGGCGCTCTCCATGCCCTCGGCCTGGGGCGAAGCCAACCCCACCGGCGAGAAGGTGCAGCGCGACGACGAAGAGAAGGGCGGCCCCTTCCCGCTGGTGGTGCAGGTGACGAAGGAGACCAAGTCCGTCGAGCAGGGAGGCCGACGCTCGGATCAGGCACGGCTGGTGGTCGCAGGTGATCGCGACTTCGCCACCAACAAGTTCCACAGCGCGTTCGGCAACGAGGACCTGTTCCTCAACTGCCTCAGCTGGCTCTCCGACCAGACCGAGCGCATCACCATCCGCCCGCGCCTGCGCGACGCGTCGCGCCTGTACCTGACCCCGACCCAGCAGGCGACCATCTTCTTCCTGGCCATCGACGTGTTGCCGGTGACGTTGCTGGCGGCCGG
>JACRCT010000777.1 GCA_016218885.1 Deltaproteobacteria bacterium
ACCTACGACTTCGCCCGCCTCATGGAAGGGGCCACCGAGGTGAAGTGCAGCGAGTTTGGGGATAACATCGTCCGGCAAATGTGAGCTGGGGGCCGGGCGGGCGGGCCTCCCCCAACCCCCTCCCCGAAGCACTTGAGGAAGGACCTTCGCGCCGGGAGGGGAAGACTGAAGAGCGGGGCAGGGGTAGAGAGGACTCTTCCCGATCTCCCAGGGGAGCGGGGCGTGGGTAGTGAAGGTCCTCCCCATCGGGGAAGGTCTTCGCTTCCTCTGTCGTCCACCCCGACGCGGGACCCAATCCTCGCTGAAGTGACCCGATCAAGAAGACCCGCTCGACCCCCGCCCCGCTCTTCAGTCTCCCCCTCCCGGCGTGCCCGATCCTCCCTGAAGTGACTCCGGGAGGGGGTTGGGGGAGGCCCTACGGCGAGCACCTCATCCGGTACGAGACGGTGATGATCGCGTCGTGGTCAGGAACCGCCGCGGGGGCAAAGTCGATGGCCATGGCAGTGGAGTTGTACTGCCAGCGCACGTCGCCGAACTCCCCAAGAGCCGGGTATTCGAATCCGTCAATCTGGACGGTGACGGGCGAGCTGAGGTCCGGCACCCCGGAGAGGAAGTACCGCGTCCGCAGGCCGAAGGCGGTCTCGCCGATGCGCTGCAGGGCCCCAGGCCAATCGGAGGTGCAGATGTCCTCCCGCCTTCCCGCGAACCCGGTGATCAGCTGCTCGACCCGGGCGCTGGTGATCCCGCTGTCGTCCCAGGTGCAGCTGCCGGTCTGCGCGGCGCCGGGGACGAGGCCCGAGAAGGTGATCTGGTTCGCCGTCCCCTTCAGGGACATGAAGTAGCGCTGGTAGAAGCTCACCGGGAGCGTGTCCTGGTCGGCGGCATCGGAGACCACCACCACCGCGAGCGCCGCGTCCTCGCGCAAGAACCCGGCGGTGCAGGTCCCCAGATTGGGCTGGCTCAACGCCAGGAACGCCGGGCGAATCAGCAGCTCGATGTAGTTCCCGTCGATGCCCGGGCTGGTGTTCTGGGCATAGAGTTGCGCCGCGCTGGGGGTCTGGGTCGTGATGAGGCGCGAGCGCGAGCCGTCCAACGGCACCAGGCAGCCGTTCTCGTCGCCGATTCCCCAGTTGTCGGCCTGGCCACCGTGCGCGATGTCGATGCCGGTGGTGGTCACCGCGATCTGGTAGTCGACTTGATGCGCCACTGCATAGCTGACGAACGAGTTGAAGGTCGCTCCCAGCGAGGCCTGCTTGTCGAACATGGAGCCGCTGTTGTCGACGACCAGCAGCACGTCGACCTTGGTCGGCGCGCGGAAGGTCTCGGTCTGGAAGGGCGTGCTCTCGCCGCGGCCCGCGAGTCTGGCCATCCCCACGACCATTGCTCCGGAGGTGACGGCGATGGCGCCGCTGTCCGAGCCCACACCATCCGGCCGATACCTGGCCTTGAACGTCAACGAGCCACCCACAGCGATCGTGGAGGGCAGGTTGGGGCGGAAGACCACCTCGAACTCCTGCGAGTGGGTCGCCGGCACGGCAATGCCGTCGATGGCCTGGGGCGTCGCGCAGTGGTTGTAGAGGGTGATCGTGCGCTCCATCGAGCTGCAGCCCAGTTGGACGGCGCCGAAGTCCACTGCGTCGGGGAGCACCCGCAGGCAGACGGCCTGCGATCGACCCGAGAGCGCGACTTCGACCTGTGGCGCAACGGTGCTGGAGGAGGCCACGGCAAGGCTCCCCGCGAAGGCCCCATGGGCTGCGGGAGCGAAGCGAACCGGCACCGCGAGCTCCTCACCTTCGTGAAGCGTCAGTCCCCCGATCGGTCCGTTGGGCAGGCTGAAGGCCGGTGCAGTCCCGGCAGCGAGCTGCACGGAGTAGAGCAGGCACGCGCCGTTGGGGTCGGTCGAGGTGTTGCGCAGGGTGACCGGGACGACGGCCGGCAGGCCGGCCTCCACGACTCCAAAGTCGAGCTGCGAGGGCGTCACCCTCAGCTCACAGGGAGGAAGGACAGCCCCCTCTCCCACGATGCTCACCTCGGTCGTGGGGCTCGCCGGATCGTTGGAGAAGATGCGCAGCAGGGCGCTCTTCTGGCCCGTCGAGGCGGGGTTGAACCGCACCTGAGCCACGGCGAGCTGGCCTGCGGCAATGCCGAGGGGCGAGTAGCCCTGAGGTGGCCAGAGAAGCTCGAACTCGCCTGGGCTGCTCGTGACCAGCTCGGCCTGCTGCTCGTGCCAGCAGGTGCCTGCGTAGCACTGGAGGCTCGTCGGGCTGCAGTCGGACGAGCTTCCACAGAGCGTCCCTGCTCCCGCCTCCTGCAGGCGCAGGTTGTCCTCGTCGGTCCCTGGGACGTCGGTGCCCTGGTTGGAGATGATCAGCCCGCGTGTCTGCGTACCGTTGACGGCCACCCGCGAGAAGTCGATGACCAGCGGCTCCAGGCCTATCGCCGGGCCTCCGCCCGCGCCCACCAGAGCGAAGGAACCGGAGGGCCTCTTGGCGTCGGTGGAGGCGAAGTCGAGCTTGCCCTGATAGCTGCCGAGCTGCTGCGGCTCGAACGTCACCTCGAGCTGTACCCGGCCGCCGTCCCTGGGCACCACGATGCTGCCGCCTGCCCCCTGGATGCTGAAGGCTGCGTCCTTGGAAGCATCCTGCACCAGCCCCATCCCCGACACGGTCACGTCCTCGCTGCCCACGTTGACCAAGCCCAGCGAGGCTTGGCGCCGCGACCCTGGGGTGACATGTCCGAGGTCGAGCCGGCAGGCTGCGACAGCCTGGCCACTGCCCGGCTCGGTCACCAGCACCTGGGGGAAGCACTGCAGCGTCTGGTCGACGCCTACTCCCGCGAGGGCCAGCGTGGTCAAGCCGCAGGGGTTGGGAACGGTGAACGAGAGCTGGGCCGCGTGGGGCCCGACATGGGTGGGGAAGAAATCGAAGGGGATGTGGAGCACCTCGCCGGGAGCGACGGTGTAGGTGCCAGGGGCGAACTGCGGCATCGCGAACGCCAGCGCGTCGAGGCCGGTGATCGCGTTCACGGTGATGCTGAAGCCCGTCGCGGAGGTGTTGGCGACCTCCATCGACCGGCGCACGCTCGTGCCGGTGGCGACGTTGCCGAAGGCCAGGCTGCTGCCCGGGATGACGCTGCAGATGGGGGGCTCGGACGCATCCCAGGGCGCCGATCCGTCCGGAGGCTCGGAGGCATCGGCAAGGAGCACTCCCGTGTCGGGAAACTCGGCGGCATCCGCCTGCCCCGAGGCATCGGCGCCGGTTGCCGCATCGCTGCGCTCACAGAAGGTGAACCAGGCGCATCCCGGGTCGGCGCAGTCGGTCAGACCGTCCCCATCGTTGTCGAAGCCGTCGACGCAGGTGGCAGCGGTCTCCTCGGCCTGGACGGCGCTGGCATCGAGGCCTGGGGAAGGGGGAACGCTCGCGTCGGGTGCGCCTAGCTCGACCGGTTCCGAGCAGGCCCCCATCTCCAGCAAAACGACCGCGAGACCGAGTTGCACGAAGCGACCCATGGCGTGCTCTCCCAGGGGACAGAGGAGCCGACTGGCCTCCTCCTCAAGAAGGAAACGACCGCTCGGTCATATCCAGATTGAGCGGGAGAGGGAAGAGAGCGCTCCTCCCAAGACCGCGCCAGGGCCCGGACGCACTGCTCGGGAGAAGTAATGAGGCCTGCCCCGTCGAGAGGAGTGGCTTCAGGCCATGGGCGCGATGCGCAGGGGCATCTGCGGGCCGGCCCTCTCGGCCTCTGCACCCACGATGCGATTCTGGGCGTCGACCCGAATGACGGTGGGCTGGTGCCGGCGCGCCTCTTCCTCGGTCATGTCCCCGAAGGTGGCGATGATCACCACGTCCTTGGGGCTGTTGAGGTGGGCGGCGGCGCCGTTGACGCAGATGACGCCCGAACCGCGCGGACCCTTGAGGGCATAGGTCTGCAGGCGGCTGCCACGGGTGACATTCCAGAGGTGGACGGCCTCGTACTCGAGGATTCCCGCGGCCTCCAGCAGCGCCTCGTCGATGGTGACGCTGCCTTCATATTCCAGGTCGGCGTGCGTGATCGTCGCCCGGTGGATCTTGGAGCGGAACATGTGGCGCATCGGCAAGCTACCTCTCGCCCAGGTGGCGCCCCGCGTGAGGCGGGTGCACCCCCAGGACCCTCAATCTAATACGAGCCCTCGGCGTCGCATTCAAGGGCTTGTTCGCTCTCCCGGGAACAGGGTGTCAGGCCTTGCCCTTGCCTGAGCGCTCGGTGAGCTCGATCTCCTCCAGAACCCGCTTCGAGAGGAACGCGTCCTTGGGGATGATCCCGTCCGCGCCGCAGGCCGCGGCGACCGCCTTGAGATGCTCCGCGTCCATGCCGCTGCAGAGCACCACCTTGATGCCCTTGAAGAGCGAGTTGCCTTTGATGAACCGGCAGAAGGAGGCGCCGTCCACGTTGGGCATGTTGACGTCGAGCAGGATGAGCTCGGGCCGGGTCTGCTTCTTGAGGATCAGCCGGGTGGCCTTGTCCACGCTGTCGGCGAGCACCACCTGGAAGTTGCGCGCCCCCAGCTCGGCCTCGATGAGCTTGGCGGTCATCTCGCTGTCGTCGACGATCATCACCCGCCGCTTCTCGGGCCCCTTGGCCGGCGCCGCCTTCTCGAGCAGACCCTTCATCACCTCCAGCAGGCGCGCGATGCCCTCGGACTTGTTCACCCACGCGTCGGCGTTGGCCGCCTTGGCTCGCTCTGCCAGCTGCACCGGGTCGTAGTCGGAGTAGAGGACGATGGGCGCCTTGATGCCCCGCTGCTTGCGCAGGAACTCGACGACGTCGTCACCGAAGGCCTCGGGCATCTCCAGGTCGACGACACACCCGTCGAAGGTGTTGCCCTCCAGCGCCGCATGCAGCCCTGCCAGGTCCGCCACTACGGTCGGTGACCAGCCGGCCGCGGTGAGCCCGGCCTGCAGCAGGTCGCGGGAGATGGGGCTGTCGTCGATGACCAGAATCCGATGGGGCATGCGGCTCGCTCTTCTAGCAGAATGCAGCCTCGCGGCGAAGGGGAAGATGCCCTCCCGTGGCGGCGCACACCGTTTCTGGGGTAAGCAAGAGGGGTTGCGGAGCAGCCAGGAGGTCGCCGTGTCGGAAGAATCACGCCCTACGCCGCTCTTCGAGGCCCTGGCGGGAGCCCGACCGTCCGCGTCCGGCCCTTCCCAGGTGCCCGAGGCCGAATTCTTCCGGGTGCGGGTCGGAGACACCGCCTTCGCCGTCGAGTCCGGGCTCATCCAGGAGGTGGTGCGCGCTCCGCCCATCACTCCCTTGCCGGGAGCGCCCGCCTACCTGGTCGGCGTCGCGGCGCATCGCGGTGACGTGGTGGCCGTCGTCGATCTCGCCCGCCTGCTCGGCCGCGGCCAGACCGAGGTCTCGGACCGCTCGCGAATGGCCGTCGCCCGCGCCGACGGCGTGGTGGTGGCCTTGCTGGCCGACGCCGTGCTGGGGCTGGTGCGCCTGCCGGCCACCGCGCTCCAGCCGCCGCCTCTGGGGACCGAGGACGCCGAGTTCATTAAGGGCGTCGCCATCGAGCCCGAGCCCATGCACCTCATCGACCTCCGACGCGCCCTGGCCACCGCGCGCGAGCGCGCCATCGCCAGGAGATAGCGTGCCTCAACCTTCCCCCCGCGAAGTCGAGCTCGTGGTGTTCGAGGCCGGTGGACGCCGCTGGGCCGCGGACGCCTGGGACGTCTTGCGCGTCGACCGCCGGCAGGCCGAGCTCCCCACCGCCTGGGTGACTGCCGCCACGGGGCGCCGCGCGCTCATCGTGGGGCTGGGCGGGGGCGAGGTGCAGGTGCCCATCGACAGGCTGGTCGGATTCGAGCGGGTGGGGGAGGGGGCCCTGCGCCCCCTGCCACCCTTCACCCGCGGGCTCGCCGGCCCTCAGGTGATCGGGGCCTGGCTCGCTCCGTCGGAGATCGTGCTGTTGATCGACTTGCAGGCTCTGGTAAAGGAATCCTCCCGAGGCTAACGCCGCGCCCGACTGGGGGCATCTCATGGACAACGCTAACGAGACCAAGATCCCGCCCGCCCGTCCGAAGCGTCGGCGCGCGGCCACCAAGACCTCAGGCAACGGGACGACCGGGGCCGGCGAGGCCGCTGCGCTCGCCGAAGCCCTGAGCGTTGCCGCCCGCGGAGACCTGTCGGTGCGCGTCGACCCCGCGCGCTTCCCCGACCGGCCCGAGCTCGCGCAGCTGGCCGACCTCTTCAACCAGATGGCCGAGAACGCCCAGACCCGCCTTTCGTCGTCACGCCGACGGGAGGAAGCTCTGGCGGAGAGCATCGACCGCGCCATCGTGTCCCTGGTCCAGCTCGTCGAGAGCGGCAACCTCGGAGGCTGGGAGGCCGCCGCTCCCGACAACGCCGCCCTGCGCCCCCTGGTCGAGGGCATCGGGCGCGTCGTGGGCACCCTGAAGACCTTCGTCAAGGAGATGAGCGAGGCGGCGCTGCGCCTGTCCTCCTCGGCGCACGAGGTCCTCGCCGCCTCCACCCAGCACGAGTCCGCCTCGACCGAGCAGGCCGCCGCCATCCACGAGACCACCGCCACGATGGAGGAGCTCAAGCACGCCTCCGCGCAGATCGCCGAGAACGCGGGCGCGGTGGCCCGCGTGGCCGAGGAGACCCTGGGCGCCGCCCGCAACGGCAAGGGCGCCATCAGCGAGTTCGTAGTGGCCATGCAGCAGATCCGCTCCGACGGGATCGCGGTGGTCGAGTCGATCGCCAAGCTGTCCAAGCGCGTGGAGCGCATCGGCACCGTGGTCGACGTGATCGACGAGATCGCCGACCGCTCCGACCTGCTGGCGCTCAACGCCGCCCTCGAGGGGAGCCGTGCGGGGGAGGCCGGGAAGGGGTTCTCCATCGTCGCCGCCGAGATGCGCCGCCTGGCCGAGAACGTCATGGACTCGACCAAGTAGATCAAGAACCTCATCGCGGAGATCCGAGAGGCCTCCCAGGCCGCCGCCGCCGCCGCCGACGCGAGCCGTCGGGCGACCGAGGAGGGCGAGCGGCTGGGGGCGCAGGCGTCCTCCAG
>JACRCT010000778.1 GCA_016218885.1 Deltaproteobacteria bacterium
CGAAGAGGAAGTAGGACTGGTCCTTGGCGGGGTCGAGGCCGCGCAGCACGCTCGGGCGGCCCTGCGGCCCCGGTCCCACGCGCGCGTAGTGCCCGGTGGCGACATGGGTGGCGCCCAGGTGCCGGGCCCGCGCGAGCAGGACACCCCACTTGAGGTCCGAGTTGCAGAGCACGCACGGATTCGGGGTCCGGCCCTGGTCGTAGGCATCCCAGCAGCGGCGCAGCACCTGCCGCTCGAACTCGCCGCGCGCGTCCACCACCAGGTGCTCGATGCCCAGCCGGTCGGCAACTCCGCGCGCCTGGAGGGCTGACTCGAGGCTGCAGCAGCCGCCTCCCAAGGGCCGGTCCTCACAGGGCAGGAGCTGCAGGGTGATGCCGACGACCTCGTGGCCCGCCCGGACGAGCAGCGCCGCTGCGACCGAGGAGTCGACCCCACCGCTCATCGCTACTGCTACGCGCCCGACGCCCATGCCCCCAGTCTTTACTGCAATTGGCGCCCGGGAGCCGAGCCCAATGTCTGCTCGATCGCTTGAGTCTGGCCCGATTGCCTCGCGACCGGCCGCACGCCAAGATGGCAATCGATCCATGGGCTGCCCCGACGAGAGCGCGCTGCTCGACTTCGCCCGCGGGCAGCTCCCCGACGATCAGGCCCAGGCCATCGAGGCCCACATCGACGGCTGTGCGGACTGCCGAGCGCTCGTAGCGGATGCCGCCCGGCAGGACGATCCTTCGTCCGCGGACGGGCTGCCGCGCGGCGCCCCCGAGCCGGCCGACGGCGGGTTCACTCGCCTGGGCCGCTACGCGGTGCTGGAGCTGATTGGCGGCGGGGGGATGGGGGTCGTCTACGAGGCCTTCGACCCCGAGCTCGAGCGCAAGGTGGCGCTCAAGGTCCTGCGCCCGGAGGCGCTCGGGGGCGAGAGCGCCACGCAGGCCCAGGGGCGGCTGCTCCGTGAAGCGCAGTCGATGGCGAAGCTGGCTCATCCCCACGTGGCGGCGGTCTTCGACGTGGGAGCGGTCGGGGAGCAGGTCTTCCTGGCCATGGAGCTGGTGGACGGTGGCACCCTAGGCGACTGGATGGCCGAGGCCCGCCGCTCCTGGCGCGACGTCGTCCAGGTCTTCCTCGATGCCGGCAAAGGGCTGGCTGCAGCCCACGCGGCAGGGCTGGTCCACCGCGACTTCAAGCCGAGCAACGTGCTCATCGGGCGCGATGGCCGGGTACGGGTGACCGACTTCGGTCTGGCGCGGGTGGCCGCGCGGGAGCAGGAGGGGATGTTGGGGTCGACCCATGCGCTGCCGCTGCCGCGCAGGGGCGAGGAGAGCGCGGCCGCCGGAACTCCGGCCTACATGGCTCCCGAGCAGCTTCAGGGCGGGACGGCGGATGCGCGCAGCGATCAGTACAGCTTCTGCGTCGCCCTCTGGGAAGCGCTCTATGGAGAGCGGCCTTTCGGCGGCAAGACCCTCGAGGAGCACGCGCAGCAGGTCCTCTCCGGGAAGCCGCGTCCTCCGCCCCCGGAGACCTCCGTCCCAGCCTGGCTTCAGCGGGTCCTCGAGCGTGGGCTGAGCGTCGCACCCGAGCGGCGATTTCCCTTCTTCGAGAGCCTGCTCGAAGCGTTGGGGCGCTCGCGGCGCGGCGAGAAGCTGGTCCGCTGGGGCCTGGCTGCCGGCGCCGCGCTGGTGCTCGCCTCGCTCGTCGCGGCGGTGCAGCTGGGCCGCGCCCGCGAGGGCCGATGCGCGGAGGCAGGCTCGGAGATCACGCAGATCTGGTCCACCCAGAGGTCGGCCCAGGTGCGGCAGGCCTTCGAGTCAGCGAAGGCGAGACCCCGGGACTTCGTCCGACTTGATCAGGCCGTCCGTGGCTACGTCGAGGGCTGGCAGTCGGCAGCTCGTCGGCTATGTGCTTCCAAGGCGGGGGCCAGCGGGAACGCTGCAGGGGCTGCAACCCGAGAAGCCTGTCTGGCCGAGCGCCAGATTGGCATTGCGGCGCTCGTCAACGCCCTGCGCGAGGTCGACGATCGGGGCGTGGCACGCGCTGGCGAAGCAGTGAGCCAGCTCGAGGTGCCCGAGAGCTGCCTGACCCTGGCGGAGGCCGTCGCGCCCATCGGCTTGGGTGCTTCTTCTGTGGCTGGCCTCGAGATCGCTCGCCAGATCGCCGACGCCGAGGCGCTGCGGCTGCTGGGTCGCCAGAAGGAATCCGACCGGCAGGCTGAACAGGCGCTAAAGGCGGCGCGCGGAGCCGGCCTGCGTGGCCAGGAGGGGAGGGCGGAGCTCGTCTTGGGACTCTCGCGAGGGGATCTCCCCCTGCTGCACGCTGCCGCTGCCTCCGCCGAAGCGAGCCACGATTCGGCGACCGCGGCGCGTGCCTGGATCGCGATCGCCCGAAAGCTCGGCGAGTCGCGTGCAGAGGAGGCGGCCTGGGCGGCGGCGCACGCCCTGGCCTTCTGTGAAGTGCGCGGAGGGCTTCCAGCAATCGAGGCCCAGGCCTGCACGGCTCTCGCGGCTTGGGACCCTGGCTCGGCGCGAGCGCGCGAATACGCACAGCGGGCGGTCGTGCTGGCGGACGGGACGAGCCTGTCGTGGCTGCAGGTCGAGGCTCGTGCGGCTCGCGCCGGCGTGGCGCTCGCCCAGGACCGACGTGCGCAGGCCCGCGAGGATGTCGCAGCCGTCGACCGCGAAGCGGACCCGGGCCTCTCCGATCCGCTCACCGCTGCATTGCTCGGCAACCTGGCGCGCATGCTCCGCTCGTCCGGTGAGCCGGCGGATGCGCGCAAGCTCTTGGATCGGGTCCTGCGGATTCGCGTGCTGGCCTCCGGGGAGCAGAGCGAGGAGGCGCTCCAAGCGCTGGTCGAGCTCGCCGGGGCCGACCTCGAGGCAGACCAGCCGGAGGAGGCCGCGCGGCGGGCACGCCGCGCGCGAGACCTCGTTGGCGATTCCTCAGCGCTTGGCCGGGAAGCCGCTCTCCTCGAAGCCGAAGGGCTGCGGCGACAGGAGCGATGCGAGGAGGCCGTGCCCCTCTATCAGGCCGCTCTCACCGGCCTGCCCGAGAAGCGGGCAAAGGTGGCCCTGGGGCAGGCCGCCTGCCTGCTCGAGCTGGGCCATGCGGCCAAGGCGAGGGTGACCCTCGAGGCGGCCCTCTCCCAAGTCGAGCCTGGGCAGTCCGGGCCGCTCCGCTTTGCGCTGGGGAGGTCGCTGTGGGCAGAGGGAAGCGTCGCGCGCGCGCGCAGGGAGGTGGAGCGAGCCGTTGGCGAGCTCTCCGAGGGCAGCGCCACGCGAGCCGAGGCCGAGCGCTGGCTCCAGGAGCAAGGGGCACAGGCCCGGCAGCTCCCGTGAGCGCTTGGGCGAGGGTCTCCTTGCTGGAAGTCGACGCTTTGCCTGGCAGGGCACGCTGTGGCCGTGCAGGATGAGGCGCCCGGGATGACTCGAAAGGGGGGATGCGGTGGGGGACCTGTCTCAGCCACACGACCACTTCTTCAAGGCGATGCTCGACGATCCGGCAGCGGCGGGTGCCTTGCTTCGCGAGAGGCTGCCGCCAGAGGTGGTCGCCCTGCTCTCCGACGAGCCCCCAAAACTGGTGGAGGGCTCGGTCATCGACGCGGCGCTCCAGGGCAGCGAGAGCGACCGGCTCTTCAGCGCCAAGACCCGGGAGGGCGAAGAGGTCCTCATCTACTGCCTCATGGAGCACCAGAGCTCCCCCGACCCGTTGATGCCGCTGCGCTTGCTGGGCTACATGCTCCGGCTCTATGAGCAGCTCGCCGCCGCGCGCCCTGGTCAACGGCTTACGCCCATCGTCCCGGTGGTCGTCTACCACGGCGAGCGGCCCTGGACGGTTCCCCTTTCCTTTTCGGGGATGCTGCGCGCCGAGAAGGCAGTGCTGCGCCACTGCGTTGATTTCCCCTACACGCTGGTAGACCTCGGCAACATCGACGACGCCACGCTCTCGCGGCAGAAGCGGCTGCGATTGGGCCTGCTCGCCCTCAAGTACGCGATGCGGGCCCAGGAGCAGACCATGGCAATAGAGGAGATTGTCAGGCTGTCCGTCGACGTGCCCGAGATGCAAGAGCCGGTTTGGCTCTATATCATCGAGACGTATCGCTCGGTTGATGCGGTGCAGCTCGACGCGGTCTGGAGAAGGCACATGCCGAACTACGATCTGGACAGCATGTCGTTGGCCGCCAAGAAGTGGCATGCCCAGTGGCACTCCGAGGGCAAGGCGGAGGGGAAGGCAGAGGGGAAGGCAGAGACCCTGCTGAGACTGCTTGCTCGACGCTTTGGCGACGTGCCTGTCGGGACCAGGGAGCAGATCCTCGTCGCACAGACGGACCAGCTCGATCAGTGGCTCGATGCTCTCCTCGACGCCAAGAGCATCGAGGATGTTTTCGGTCAGCACTGATGGGACACCGATTGGGGCTGATGGCTGTGCCAACCGCTGCCGTGGACGGGGAGGCTCAAAGGGCTGGGTAGCGCCCGGGCCGACGCGGCGCAGCCCGCCGTGCTGGAGAAGGCACATGCCGAACTACGATCTGGACAGTATGTCGCTGGCCGCCAAGAAGTGGCATGCGCAGTGGCACGCCGAGGGGAAGGCGGAGGGGAAGGCGGAGGGGAAGGCGGAGGGGAAGGCGGAGGGGAAGGCGGAGGGGAAGGCGGAGGGGAAGGCAGAGGGGAAGGCAGAGACTCTGCTGAGACTGCTTGCCCGACGCTTTGGCGACGTACCCGTCGGGACCAGGGAGAAGATCCTCGTCGCACAGCCGGACGAGCTCGATCAGTGGCTCGATGCCTTTTTCGACGCCAGGAGCATCGAGGACGTATTCGGCAAGCACGGATTGGGTTGATGGCAGTGCCTGCTATCCGGGGGACGGGAAGGGCAAGGGTGGAGGTGTATCGCCCGCCGAGGCGTCGCAGCCCGCTGCGGTCTCAGGCGCAATCCGCTCCACGACCTGGACAGCATGTCTATCGACAAGCAGGTCAAGCGACGGTCGCATCCGGACTTCGCGCGGAGTACGCTGTTGGCTGTTGAACCCGGGGGTTGGTGAGGAGGTCTTCGGCGTGCGCGATCTCAAGGCGTTGAGCGACGCGTTGGCGGCTGGGGTTCGCAGGGGCGCCTTGATTCACGAGAAGACCGGCACGACGGTGCAGATGGAGGTCGTGGTCGCCGAGCAGCTGCGCCTGATCGGTGTTGCAGCGCCGCGAAACGGGGAGCACGAGCTCTTCCGCGCCGACGCCAAGGTTCGGGTAGAGCTGCCGCTCGACACCGCAGTGATCTACGTCCCGGGGCGCCTCCAGGACTTCCGGCCTCTCGCGACGGGCGGCGCGGACGTGGAGGTGCTCTGCGACGGCGCCGAGGTCCGCCAGCGCCGGATGGAGGTGCGAATCGACGCCGATTGCCTCATCCGGCTCTCGGATGGGGGCGAAGTCGAGGAGACGCGCACGGTCAATCTCTCCGCCGGCGGGGCGTTGGTGGTCAGCGAGAGCCGCGCCCGGGTGGGGCAGATCGTCGAGGTGGAGCTGGCGATCGACGGGCAGCCGGTGCACTGCCGGGCCGAGGTCGTGCGCCGTGGGGTCAAGACCAATGGTGCGCCCTCCCGGACCAGCGCCGCGCTGCGCTTCGTGGGGCTCTCCGACGAGCTCAAGGAGCGGATCGCGCTGCACGTGCTGCGGCAGCAGGCCGGCGAGAAGGCTTCGCGGCACAAGTAGCGGGGCCCAGGCCAACGGCCTCTTCGACGAGCGCCACCTTCTGCGCGCGGGAGAGACGCTTGATGGTCGCTTCCCGTCTCAGGGCACTCGACCGGTCCTTCGCCGATTCCCAGTACACCAGCGTGATCGGCCTGCGGGATCGGGTGTAGGCAGCACCTCGTCCGGCGTCATGGCGAGCGACACGCTGGGCGAGTCGGTTGGTGGCCCCGGTGTACAGAGAGCCGTCGCGGCAGCGCAGCAGGTAGACGCACCAGCAGCCGGGTTCGGGAAGGTCGCGCGATTTCGGTCGGGCCGGGGCCATCGGCCCCGCAGGCTATCCCACTTCGGAGCCAGCGATGCCGACGGACTTGGGAGGTGGGGAGCTGACGGGCTCGGGTTCTTGGCCGTTCGCTCCGTGTCGACCCTCGGTCGCTGAGCCGGATGGCTGGAAGCTCGCGGGGAAGGCGGACCTCTGCTCGAGGACCTGAGGGTCGAGCATGATCTTCTGGAAGAGCTCCATGGTGCGTCCGGCATAGAAGCCGTCGGTGACACGCTCGTCGAAGGTCCAGCGCACCGGGAAGACCTGCCGCACCTCGACCTCTCCTCGCGCGTTCACCAGGGCTCGCCGCTCCACCTGTCCGACGGAACCGAAGATGGAGATCGTCCCCCACTCGTAGAGATGGTGGAAGGGCGCCTCGAGGTTGAGACCGTCGAGGAAGGCCAGGAACATCGTGGCGTAGAGCTCGTCGGCCTCGATCATCTTCCGGGGCATGAGGTTGAGAGAGTCGAGAAGCCGCACCCCCGCCACGACCGCCTTCAGCGCCAACCGGGGGAGCCGTAGCCCGAGCGCCATCTCCCGTTCGGAGCTGGTGTGCTCCTTGCTGCGCCCGCGCTGGATTGCGGCGCGGGCCTTGCGCGCCATGTCCTCGAGGGTGTCTTCGGAGCTGAAGCGCACCTTCACCGCGCTCGTGGCGGCGTCATCGCGTCGCTCCTTCTTGACCATGAAGGAGATGTCCAGCCACTTGCGCTGGTAGATCTGCCCGTCGATAACGAAGCGGTTCATCTTGGGTCGCAGAGACATCGCCCGGGCGATCGCGCCGAGAGCGACGTGGAAGAACGTGAATCGCTCGTTCGGGGCACGTTCGGCGTTGGTCCTCTCCAGCCAGGCCAAGGCCACCCCGGCATCGACCATCTGCTCGTAGTAGACGACCGAATCGTTTCGCCCTTTCAGGAGGAAGGGGAGGATGCGTTGCTCGACCGACTCGCTCTCTACCGGCTCGCCTTCGTAGCGCTTGAACAGGGACATGGAGCACCTCGGTTGGTAGGTCTCCAGCTATGCACGTCCACGCCGACCTGCCAGGGGGCGACAACCCGGGCTGACCGGCGATGCCGAGGACTTCGCAGTTCGTGCCAACGGACGATGGACGTGCTCGGACTCGACTTCCCGGAGCCATCGTCCGAAAGTGACCTCCCATGCTGCGCCACCTCGAGAGAAGCGCCCTGCGTCTGGCCCTGTGTGCCGCGGACCCATGGCGCAGAGCGGTGCGCGCCACCGGCGCCGTGTGCTGTGGCCTGCGCGGGCAGGGCACGGGCGTACTTTCCCAACCCGTGCGAGTACTGATCGAGGTGGGGACGCTCGATCGCGGAGGTCTGGAGGAGGTCGTCCACGACCTCGTCGTGCATCTGGATCGCGACAGGTTCCTTCCCATCATCGCCTGCGTGCAGGGCGGCGGATGGGTCGCCGAGCGTCTCAAGGCACGTGGGGAGCAAGTGGAGATTGTCGGGGGCCGGCACTCGGCTTATCGGGCCCTGCTCGCCCGGGAGCGGATCTCGCTCGTGAACTCGCACTACTCGACCTTCGGGGCTCCCTTGGCGCTCCGCGCGGGGATCCCCAACGTCCACGTCCTGCACAACAGCTACCTATGGCTGGACCACGGCGGAGCGCGTCGGCTCTCGTGGAAGCTTGGAGACATCGGGCACTTCGTCGCCGTCTCCTCCTCGGTCGCAGCCTGGGCCCGGAGCAAGCTGCAAGTGCCAGCAGCCCGGGTGGAGGTCATTCCGAACGGGATCGACGTGCAGCGGCTGGCAGTCGAGCGCGATGAGCTGCGTCGCGTCACCCGCAGCGAGCTTGGCCTGGAAGACGGTGCGGTCGTGTTCCTGCTGCTCGGCACCTACGAGCCGCGCAAGGGCCACCGCGCCTTCCTGTCGGCCTTCGCGCGGATCGCTCGCGAGCATCCACAGGCGGTGGCGGTCTTCGCCGGCAACGCTCCCGATGCCCGGTACCTGGAGGAGATCCGCGCGAGGGCAGGGGCCTTTCCGAACCAGGTTCGCCTTCTGGACTTCGAGCGTTCCCCCGCACGTCTCTTGGCCGCCGCTGATGCCTTTGTCCTGCCCTCGGTGGTCGAGGGGTTCAGCCTGAGCACCCTCGAGGCGGCCGCCTTCGGGCTCCCGCTCCTGCTCACCGACACCGGGGGCGCGGCAGATCTGCTGGGGCAGGGACCACAGGGGATCCTCTTGCCTGGATACCTCGACGACCTCGCCGCGGCAGGGCCGGAGCAGATTGAGCGTGCGCAACGTGAACCGCCCGCGCGGGTGGTGACGGCATTGGAGAACGCGATGGTGGCGATCTGTGCGCGCAGAGACCAGTGGCGCTTGGCCGTGTCAGCAGGCCCGGAGCTCGTGCGACGCGCC
>JACRCT010000794.1 GCA_016218885.1 Deltaproteobacteria bacterium
GCCCGCGAGGAGATTGCCACCTTCTCTATCTGCTCGATGAGGCCGTTGAACGCGGCGTTGCGCGTGTCGATGCCCGCCTTCAGGAACGACAGGCCCTCCCTCTGCTCCTGCCGCGCCCGCGAGGCGATGCGGTCGTACTTCGAGAGGTCGAGGTCGATGATGGCGTAGCTGCCCGGCCCGGGGTCCGTGTGGCGCTTGGGCGGCGAGGTCTGGACGAGGCGGCCAGGCAGGTAGCGCGACTCGGTCAGCAGGAACAGGCAGATCTGCGCGACGTGCGAGCCGGTGGTGATGTGGACGAGGTAGTCCTCGCGGTCGGTGTCGAAGGCGTAGCCCGCGGCGAAGGCGTGGAGCGCCTCGTAGACGCCCTCGAAGTCCCAGGGATCCGCGAAGGTGATCTCGGTCGCGCGGACCTGCGTCTCGGGGGAGACGGTGGCGATGTCCGCCTCGAGCGTCTGGACCAGCTTCGCGAGCTGCGGCTGATAGAGCAGCTCGGCGCGGCGCACCAGCAGCTCCTCGTGCTGGAAGAGCGTGAGCGTCGGGCGCCACCGCTCCCACCGCGCCGACCCGGCTCCCGCGTCCAGCGACGACCCGACCAGGCCTATGACCACCACGTCCTTCGCCTTCATGGCATCCGTCCGCTCCCTGGGCCGCCTCGGCCTCCGAGAGACTTTATCCGATAGGCGCATGGGATCGGCACTCGTGGAATCCGGGTGGCCGGCGAGCTTCGTATACAGCCGGATAGCTTTGGTCCAGGCGCCGGCCGGCCGCTCCGGGAGCTCCCACGGCCCGGAGCGGCGCAACCGCACCAAAGTCGTGGCGTTCTCGCGCCGGCGCCGGCCGCGACGCACCCCGGACCCGCGTTGGCACGGTGGCTGCTCAAGGACTCCCCGACGCCGGCGAGCAAGCCGGCGCGAACGAGGAGGCGACCATGGCGAACAAGAGCCTGTTCCAGAGCGCGACCGGGAAGGCCCTGCCGGCGACCGACGCGCTGAACCACCACCTCGCCCCGGCCTACGCCTTCACCTCCAAGCACGCCCTGGCGCAGTACGCGTCCACCGGCTGCCTGAACGGGACCTTCTACGCCGGCGCGGCCGAGCAGCTCTCGAGGGTGCTCGAGCTCGCCTGCCAGGTCGAGCCGGCGTTCGTGGCCAAGACCGCGATCTACTGCCGGGAGCGCGGCCTGATGAAGGACATGCCGGCGGTGCTGACCGCGGCGCTGTCCGTCCTCGACTCGGACCTGCTGGTGAAGGTCTTTCCGCGCGTCATCGACAACGGAAAGATGCTGCGGAACTTCGTCCAGGTGATGCGGTCCGGGCAGGTCGCCCGGAAGTCGCTCGGGTCCCGGCCGAAGCGGCTGGTGCGGCAGTGGCTGGCGGCGCGCAGCGACGAGGCGCTGTTCAAGGACTCGGTGGGCCAGAGCCCGTCGATGGCGGACGTGGTGAAGATGGTCCACCCGCGGCCGGAGACCGAGGCCCGCAAGGCGCTCTACGCCTACCTGATCGGCCGCGCGCACGACGCCAAGGCGCTGCCGAAGCTGGTGACCGCGTACGAGGACTTCAAGGCCGGGCGGACCCGGGAGGTCCCGGACGTGCCGTTCCAGATGTTGACCTCGCTCGAGCTGGGCCGTCCGGAGTGGACGGCGATCGCCCGCTCCGCGCCGTGGCAGATGACGCGGATGAACCTGAACACCTTCGCGCGGCACGGGGTGTTCGACAGCCGCAAGACGACCGAGCTGGTCGCCGAGCGGCTGCGGGACCGGGAGCAGGTGCGCAAGGCGCGCGTCTTCCCGTACCAGCTGATGAGCGCCCACAACGCCGCGGGCGAGGACGTCCCGCGCGAGGTCAGGGACGCGCTCCATGACGCGATGGAGGCCGCGCTCGGCAACATCCCGAAGCTCGACGGGCAGGTGGTCGTCTGCCCGGACGTGTCCGGCTCGATGCAGTCGCCGGTCACCGGGGTGCGGCAGGGCGCGACGACGGCGGTGCGGTGCGTGGACGTGGCGGCGCTGGTGGCCGCGGCGTTCATGCGCAAGAACCCCGGCACGATGGTGCTGCCGTTCGAGCAGGACGTGGTCCGGCTGCGCCTGGAGGCGCGGGACACGGTGATGACCAACGCCCGGAAGCTGGCGGCGGTCGGGGGCGGCGGGACCAACTGCAGCGCGCCGCTCGCCCGGCTGAACGCGGAGAAGGTGGACGCGGACCTGGTGGTGTTCGTGTCGGACAACGAGTCCTGGGTGGACGCGCGGGCGGGCCGCGGGACGGCGACGATGGTGGAGTGGAACGAGTTCCGCGAGCGCAACCCGGACGCGCGGCTGGTCTGCATCGACCTCCAGCCGTACGGGACCACGCAGGCGGCCGAGCGCGAGGACATCCTGAACGTCGGCGGGTTCTCCGACCAGGTGTTCGAGGTGGTGGCGGAGTTCGCCGCCGGACGGCTCGGCGCCGACCACTGGGTCGGGGTCATCGAGAAGGTGCAGCTGTAGAGAGCGGAAGGCGGGGCGGGACCGGATGCCAGCTGGGACTACATCTTGGGTATGGACGTCTCGGCAAA
>JACRCT010000783.1 GCA_016218885.1 Deltaproteobacteria bacterium
CCCGCACCGTCGGTACCAGCAGGGCCAGCTCGGTGCGACGCGTCGCCCCCATCCGAATTCCCGCACCCAGCGCCGGCAGGTGTACGGGCGCCTGCTCGTCTTCACCCAGCCAGCGTCGCGTTGCCGCGATGCCGTCCCCGACCACCACCTCGTCGCACTCCACCAGCCGCTCCACGCCCTGCAGCTGTGCGCCTGGCCCGCCGAGCATCAAGTGCGCCTGGGGTTGCAGCAGCCGAACCATCCGCGCCAGGTCCCGGGCGCTGGCGAGAGAAGCCGCGGTGAAGGACAGCCCCACCAAGTCGAAGCGATCCCGCTCCAGCTGCCGCGCGAACGCCTCGCGGGTCGGCCGGTCCAGCACCAAGGACGGGGCAGTCACGTTCTCGGCGATGAGGTAGAGCCCGAACGCACGCCGGCGGATCCGAAAAGGAAGGGCAGTCGGCCCCTGCCACAGGTGGGGCGAACGCGTGCTGGTCAAGAGGATCTGACGGTTCGCCACAGTCGCCTCCCGAACGGTTGACTCCTGAGCATCTCCACTCATGACATGGTGCGTCGTAAAAGGACCGTAAACCACCGAGAAGAAGGGTGGAAACGGCCTCCCCCTCCACGGGGGAAGCGTCCGCTGGAACCACCGCTTGGTCAGGGCGAGGGCCGCCGCCCGTGCATGGTAGAGTCCGCCGCGCCATGCCCCGCCTCTTCCGCAGACGGCTGGCGCCGACCGTATGGATCGGCGCGGTGCAGACCGCCTGGACGGTCACGCTGGTCGCCTGGATCCTCTTCTTCCTGCGTTGGCGCACGAGCCACGACGCCGGGTGGGGTCCGCTGATCCTCGGCATCTCCCTGCTGGTGGTGCTGCTGGTGCTGGCCATCGGAGTGGTCATCCACTTCTCGCGGCAGGTCGCACACAACCAGGCGACCAAGGACTTCGTCTCGCAGGTCAGCCACGATCTGCGCTCCCCGCTGGCCACGGTGAAGCTGCACCTCGAGACCCTGAAGCTGCGCGAGCTCGATCAGGCGCAGCGTGAGGAATGCTTGAACGCTGCGCTCACCGAGCTGGCGCGGCTGGAGGCAGGCATCGAGGACGTGCTCACCGCCTCGCGCATCGAGCGCAGCGCCCTGCGCATCGACCTGGGCCCGCTGGAGCTGGTGCCCTTCCTCGACGAGTACGCCTCTGCCAAGCGCAAGGACCTCGAGCTGCACGGCGCCGCGCTGCTCTGGGACCGGGACCAGGCTCGTCCGCTGATCGCCCACGCCGATCCCGTGGCGCTGCGAGCGCTGCTCGACAACCTGGTGGACAACGCGGTGCACCACTGCCAGCAGGGGGTCAGAGTGCGCCTCGAGGTGGTGGAGCAGGCGCGTTGCGCGGTGCTCGCGGTCGCCGACGACGGCCCCGGGCTCGAGCCCCGTGAGTGGAAGCGGGTCTTCCGAATGTTCTACCGGGCCCCGCCCTCCCGGCGGCATACCAAGGGCACGGGCCTGGGCCTGTTCATCGTCACCGGCATCGCCAAGGCGCACGGCGGGCGAGCCTGGGTGGAGAGCCCAGGCCCGAACCAAGGCTGCGTGTTTCGGGTGGCGGTGCCCCTGGCCAAGGAGAGTCAGGCGTGAAGCGGCGCATCCTCCTCGTCGAGGACGAGGTCAATCTGGCCCGCGGCCTCAAGCTCAACTTCGAGCTCGAAGGCTACGAGGTGGAGTGGGTTGCCACCGGGGCCGCGGCGCGCGCATCCTGGATGCAGGTGCCGCCGGCGCTGGTGGTCCTGGACCTGATGCTCCCTGACGCCGACGGGCTCGACCTCCTCCAGGAAATCAAGCGGCTCGACATCCGCCTGCCGGTCCTGGTGCTGACCGCGCGCGTCGGGGACGAGGACCGGATCAACGGCCTGTCGCTGGGCGCCGACGACTACGTCACCAAGCCCTTCAACTTGCAGGAGCTGGTGCTGCGGGTGCGGGGGATGCTCAAGCGCAGCGACTGGTACCGCGACGAGCTCCCCGGGGAGATCCGCATCGGCGAGGCCACGCTCGCCACCCAGACCTCGATGCTCAGCCGCGCCGGCACCTCGCACCTGCTCACCGAGCTCGAGCTGGCCCTCCTGCTGCACCTATGGTCCAAGCGCGGGACATGGGTCTCCCGTGACGAGCTGCTGGTGCAGGTGTGGGGTTACACGCCGGAGACGATGACCCGCACCGTCGACATCTTCATCTCCCGGCTGCGGCGCATGCTGGGCGACTCAGGCAGCGCGCCCAAGCTCCTGCTCACCAAGCGCGGCCGCGGCTACATGATCGCCGGCACGCCCTGAGCCCCCTGCGGCGCATGCTGGGCGGCCCGGACAGCGCGCCCAAGGTCCTGCTCACCCTAGCGCGGTCGCGCCTTCATGATCGCCGGCAGGCCTTGAGAGGCTCCCCCGCCCCTCGACTCCGTCTTCCTCAGGCCGTCGAGAAGCAAAGCTCGAAAGCCCTCCCGGGAAGCTCCCAGGGCGCAACAGAGCCCTCCGAAGAGGAGGCGACCGAGCTTGTTCTCGCTGGGAGCGGGGCGTACAAGGCGCCTTCGTGGTCTAGCCGCCATGGGCACTGCCTTCGCTCCGCCGCGTCTGCGCGGGGGCTCCGTCACGTCCCCGGACACCCTTCCATGACTTCCCCTCCCTCTTCCCAGCGAGCCGAAGGCTTCACCCTGGCCGATCTGCAGGAGGCCTGGCCCATCCTGGCCGCCGACGATCGGGCCGAGGGCTTCCGCCTCCTGCCCCGACCTGACGCCGAGGAGTTCTTCCTGCGGCTGTCGACCCACGACCAGGCCCGGCTCCTGCTCGCCTTGCCGGCCGAGGAGCGGCGCTCCTGGATCCGCCTGCTTCCTCCCGACGACGCCGCCGACGTGCTCCAGCACGCTCCGGCCGAGGAGCGCGACGGCCTGCAGGGGCTGCTCGATGACTTCACCCGCAAGGAGGTCACCGGGCTGCTCGCCTACAAGGAGGACCAGGCCGGCGGCCTGATGAACCCCCGCTTTGCCCGCATCCGGCCGGGGATGACGGTCGACGAGGCCCTGAGCTATTTGCGCCGGCAGGCCCGGGAGAGCCTGGGGACCCTCTACTACGCCTACGTCGTCGACGAGGGGCAGCACCTGCTGGGGGTGGTCTCCTTCCGCGAGCTCTTCGCCGCCCAGCCCGACAGGACGGTGCGCGAGTTGATGAGCAGCGATCTGGTGAAGGTGGACGAGCACGCCGACCAGGAGCTGGTGGGCCGCCTCTTCGCCGAGCACGATCTCATCGCCCTGCCGGTCGTCGACGCCCAGGGGCGCATGAAGGGCATCGTCACCGTCGACGACATCGTCGACGTGGTGCAGCAGGAGGCCACCGAGGAC
>JACRCT010000784.1 GCA_016218885.1 Deltaproteobacteria bacterium
AGTTCGAGGTGCAGGCCACTCGCTGCGAGCGGGATACCCCGAAGGGGCCAAGGCGTCGTTGAGCAGCTGGATGGAGGTGCCCGGGGGACGCTGGAGAAGTCCACCAGGAGGTCGGCCTCCGCGGCTCTCCAGCTCGCTTCGCTCTGTCGTGCAGTTTAGCGGGTTGCCCGCGGCCGGAGCCGGAGCTGGCGTCCGGCCAGCAAATGATGCGGCGCATCGCGTCACAAAGCCGGGGAGGCTACCTCTGGCGGGCGCGGACAGGTCAGTGCCACCCGGCAGTGGGAGGGCGTCGGCAATGAGCGTGGAGGGCGAGGAGCGCTGTACCCGAGCGGCTTGCGCGCAGCGCCTTGCCCGGGCCTCTCGCGTGCCTACGGCTGGCGGCGACTGTGCGCCCGCGTCGCCAGTGCCCGGCGACTGTGGAGCCGCGACCTCATCCGGTGGCGTAGCGTGAGCGCGCCAAGCACTTACCTTGGAGCACGTGTCCCAGCCCCGCCGGCCGCACTTGTACTCCTAGCGCCGCCGATCCAGGCCGCCGAGCGGTACGGCGCGGCTTCAGGGGACGACCCGCCAGAGGACGATGTCGCGTCCGCCGGCGCCGAGCACCTCGCCCGTCGGTCCGTCGAACGAGGCGGAGACGTAGCCGGTGACGAGGACCTCGCCACTGGGGCCTGCCGCGAGGCTGCTGCCTTCGTCGGACTCGGCGCCGCCGAGACGCTCGGCCCGCCGCAAGGTCCCGGCCCGGTCGTAGCTCACGAGGTAGATGTCGGAGTAGCCGGAGGAGGTGAGCTCGCCGCCACCGTCGACGGTGGCCGTGTCATTGAAGGAGCCCGTGAGGTAGGCGTTGCCCTCGGCATCGATCGCGACGCCGTAGCCTCGGTCGGGCTCGGGGCTCGACAGGGTCTTGACCCACCTTTGCGCGCCGGAGCGGTCGAGGCGAGCAAAGAAGGCGTCCCAGTTGCCGCGGGCCGTGATCACCCCTTCACCGAAGTCCACGTCGCTGCTGAACTGGCCGATGACGACCAGGGAGTCGTCGCTGTCCACCGCGACGGTATAGGCCGAGTCGAAGCCCGTTCCACCCCAGTGCACGTCCCAGCGGTACTTCCCGTCCACGTCGAAGGCGACGACGACGGCGTCGGTCTGGCCCGCGGACTCCCGCATGCCGCCGCCGAAGTTGACCGCGACCGCGTACTCGCCCGAGAGGATCACTCCGCCGGAGTGATCGAAGGCGACGCTGCGCCCGCGGTCGTAGAGCCCATTGCCGAAGCTCTTGGCCCAGCTCAGCGCCCCGCTGCTGTCATAGCGGGCGACGAACAGGTCGATATTGAACTCGTTGTTCGAGCTCAGGCTCTTGCCGCCGAAGTCAGCCACTCCGTTGAAGAAGCCGGTGATGGCCACGTTGCCTGCGCCGTCGATGGCCACGGCGGTGGCGCGCGCGTCGTCGACCCCAGCGAAGGTCTTGGCCCGGCGCAGCTGGCCAGCGAGATCGAACGTGGCGATGAAGACGTCCTCCCCACCGGCATTCGGGAGTGCGGTCCCATCGATGTCCAGCGGCGACTCGAGGCAGCCGGCGACCACCAGCGTGTCGTGGTTGACCGCCAGGGCCAGGCCCCGATCCTCGTTGGGCCCGCCGAAGGTCTTGACCCAACGCAGCGCTCCCGCGGCGTCGTAGCTGACGACGAAAACGTCCATCTCGCCGGCACTGGTCCTGGCCCCGTCGCCGAAGTCCAGGCTCTCGGAGAAGATCCCGGTGACGTAGACGTTGCCCTGGTTGTCGACGGCGACGGCCTCGCCCTCGTCGCTGCTTGTCCCGCCAACGCCCTTGGCCCACGACGTGCCTGGGTCGAGCTTGCCCCCGTCCACGGCCGCGTCCAGGCCGAGGTCGGCCCCGGCGTCGCCGCTCACCGCCGCGTCCAGCCCGGAGTCGGCATCTACCGCTGCGTCCGTGCCCGCAGAGGCGTCCTTGTCGGCGGAGGAGCTGCCCTCCGAGCAGCCGGCGAGGACGAGTATCGAGACCAAGAGGATCCGACAGCAGGGTGAGCGCAGCATGGCGACAGGACCTCACGAGCGGTTGAGCACGGTGCTGTTGCCAGATAGCAGAAGGTCCCGCCGTTTCAAAGAACCGACCGCCCTAGAGTGCCCCAGTGGGCGGTCCTCAAGGTGCTTTCGCGAGGAGACTGATCTCGGGGTGAGCCTCGGCTGCCTGCCTGACTCCCGCTGGCGAGGCGCCTCGAAGGTAGGCGTCGAAGAAGGCGAGGTTGATCTCCCGGTTGATGCGGTGCACGGGGTTCCGTCCAGCGGTCCGAGCCCCAGAAGGGCGGGATCAACCTCTGGGGCGGCGGTGAGCGACCGTTTCGCTCCTCAGGGCTGCGGCGCGTCGATACGCACCAGCGAGTGCGGCGGGAGATCCAGACGCCCGTTGACGATGGGCAGGGGCTGCCACTGCAGCCAGGCGCGAGAATCGTCGCGGCTCAGCGCATCGGCCGCGGTGAGCACGCGCGCGGTCGCCCCTTGCAGGGCGATGCCGGGCAAGGAGACGCGGATCGCATCGGAGGGGTGCTTGTGCGCGATGAGCAAGCGCACCGTGGTGCCTTCGCGCGCCGCGAGGGTGGTCAACGTGGGGACCGCGGAGAAGGCGCGGACCAGCCCGACATTCGGGGTGGAGAGGGTCGGAGTGGCCCCCGACACGGGAAGCAGCTCACCCCGTAGCACCTCCCCTGCGGCCTGCAGCGCCAGCGCGGGCGGGCGCGGCACCCCCTGGTCGTTGAGAGCCCCGAAGACGTAGTTCCCGGAGGCAGACCAGAACGCCGCCAGCTCCACGTCGCTGCGGTAGGAGAGCAGACGCAGCAGATCGGCCACGTAGATGGCCCCCGCGAGCGAGTTGGCCCGGTGGTCGGCATCGACAGCCTCGATCAGCTCCTCCATCGTGAAGTCGGGGTTGGTCGCGTAGAGGAGCATGGTCCTGATCTTCAGCCAGGGGTGGTACTCGGTCAGCGCGAAGCGCACTGCGTTGCCCGGCTTGGCTTCGTCGAGGCGCGCCCGGTAGCGACGGAGCTCCTCCTCGAACGCGAGCGGTCCGGCCATGGTGGCCAGGAACAGGTCGGGGTCGCTCGCCGTGTCGCCGAGGTCGACCGGCAGGTAGCCGTCGTGAATCGCTGCGAGCTCGAAGGGCTCGGTGACCAGCTCCAGCACCGTGTCCAGGAAGCCGGGTTTGGTCACGGTGGGCGTGCCGTTCATGGAGTCCAAGCGCACGGGTAGCGCGAGCTTCAGAGTGGGGTCGACGGCCCGCAGCGCGCGGAGGGTCTCATTGGCGCGGCGCGAGAACTCGGCAGGGGTGAGCTCGTCAGGCCCGTAGCCGGGCGCACTGGTGGTGAGGTAGGGCTCGTTGCCGATCTCCCAGTAGACCGCCTTCGGCCAGCCGCGCTGTGGCCCCTCGGTGAGGTTGAGGTACGAGAGCCAGGCGGTGGCATCGAGGGGAGTTCCCGAGTACAGGTTCAGGGTGATCAGCGGCTCGGCGCCGAGCTGCTTGCACAGCGACATGTATTCGTTCGTGCCCAGCGCCATCGGCTGGGCGACACCTTGGAGATCCAGCCCCAAAGGCCGCGAGGCCAGCGGCTCGATGCTGTCGGTGAAGCGGAACGCGTCGGAGAGCGTCCCGCCGGGGTAGCGCAGAAGAGGTACCCCCATGGCCTGCAGCGTCGCCAGCCGGTCGGGAAGGATGGCTCCCTGCTCGTTGGTCAGGTGATCGGCGTGGTCGACCCACTGGACGTTGTTCCCCAACAGGCGCCGGTTCACCGGCCCCAGTGAAGCGCTGCCGATCTCGATCGCCCAAACCAGCCCTGCGTCCTCTCCGAGGCCCGCGTCCGGGGCGGCACTCGCGTCGAGGCCCTGTGGCTGCTCGGCATCCATGGCGACTCGATCGGCGTCGGGCCCCTCGAGTGAGGCATCGAGCCCTGCGCGCCCCGACGTCGGGCAGCCGGCCAGCAAGGTGAGAGGCAAGAGCATCAGCGCTGCGCGGGTCATGGTCGCTCCAAGGCGGCAGAGTTTAGCGCCTGCCTGGCATACATGTCCGTTACTTGGCGGTAGCCGATGCGCAGCCCGCTGGTCACCGCTGGCCCGAAGGCCTGGCCCGCGAAAGGGCGGCTCGGCACGTAGGTGGCTCGCCCCCTCGGCTGCCCGGGCCTCGCGCACAGTGAGACCGGAGAGTCCAGCAGGCCTTTCAGCGCAAGAATCCGGGGCGTCCGGTGTCATGATGGCGATGTCTTCCCCGTCGCGACGAACCCGCCGGATCCGAGCCTCATTTCTGGCTACGCCCCGAGGACCCTGACATGCCACGACCCAGCCTGGCCTCCGCCGCCGCCTGCTGCGCGGCCTGCACCCTGCTCTCCTGCGGGTCGGCGCAGGTCCTCCCCCCGCCTTCGGCGGCTGACGGCTCCACTGAGCCCCACCTCTTCGACGCCGACTCTCCTCTGCGACCCGACGCCGAGACGGTGGCCGAGGACGCTTCCGCTGGCGCCATCGACGCCGGGAGCTCGGCCCCGGACAGCGCCGCCGGGATCTCCGCCGATGCCTCCCTCCCCGGGGCCGCGGACGCGCAGGCGTGTTCTCCCGCGACCTGCGAGTCGCTGGGGGTCGAGTGCGGCACCTGGCCCGACGGCTGTGGCCACGACCTCCCCTGCGGCGACTGCCCGGCCTCCAGCACCTGCCAGCAGGGCCACTGCGTCACCACCGAGCGGGTCGACTGCTCGGGGCTCGCCAACCACGAAGGTTTCGAGCTGTGTGCCCAGACCGACCAGACCTGCTCCGGGCTGTTCACCAACGGCGTGGGCTGCACGGCCTTCTGCGCCGCCGCCGGCCTGCCCTGCCTGGCACGCTACGGAGGCGACCTGGGATGCCAGAAGGAGCCGCAGAACGTCCTCTCCTGCGCCGACGACAACGGCCACCTCTCCGATTGGTGCGAGTGCGGCCGCGGAGCGGCCTGCCAGCCTGCGACCTGCACCTCGCTCGGGGCGGAGTGCGGCACCTTCGCGGATGGGTGCGGCAGCGATCTGACCTGCGGAGCCTGCAACGCGCCGAGCACCTGCGTGCAGGGTCATTGCGTCGACAGCTCGCAGCTCGATTGCTCGGGCATCGCCGCCCACGCCGGGTTCGAGCTGTGCGTCGACACGGCCCAGACCTGTGCCGGAGTCTTCACCAACGGCGCCGGCTGCGAGGCGTACTGCGCCGCCGCCGGCCTGCGCTGCGTGGCCAGCTACGGCGGCGATTCGGGGTGCCAGAAGGAGCCATTGAACATCCTCTCCTGCGGCGGGGCCAGCGGCCGCCTATCCGACTGGTGCGAGTGCGGCCCAGACGTGCCTCCGGACCCCAATTGCAGCACCAGCGCCTCCGACCCGCCCCGCCAGCTCGAGATGCACTTTCGCAGCGCCACCTTCCAGAATCGTTCGGCCTGGGTCCTCACCTGCCGCGACTATGCCTACACCGCGATGTATGCGGAGCATGAGGAGTGCGACAGCCAGTATCAGGCCGGCTCCTGCCGGGGCAGCGCCCACTTCGCCTTCAACGTTCCCCGCGGACGCTACGATGTCTTCATGACCGGGATGCACACCACCAATCGCAACCCCGCCGGGGCGCTCGTCCGGGTGCGCGTGGACGGCACCGAGCAGGTGGCCACGGTGAATCAGCGCGACAGCGCGGGCCTGGTCGCCGATCTGGTGGGGAACTACTGCCTGGGCGGAAACGTGGAGATCATCCTCGACTCCACCGTGAGCGGGCAGTCCGATTCGGTGCAGAAGGTGCGCCTCGTACCCAACACCCGGTAGCCGCCACTCCCTGGTCGTCGCCAGAGCAGAGAGAGGCGCGGATAGGCGAAAGGATCTGCAGAACCGAGTCGCGGGCGGAGTAGTGGCAGGCGCTGGGGAGGACGGACCTGGGGATGCGCAGAAGGTGGCTGCCGTCCGGGAGCGGGTACTTGAGGACGTAGCAGTTAGGTGCCGTTGGCGAGCTTGTGGAGCCGGGACAGTCATCAGGACCGTGTGCGGGCGCAAGGCCTGCCAGTCGTTGAGGCCGTTCAGGCCGGTTCGCCCCGGTCGGAGCCTCGCTCGTCGCTTCCGACCGTCGCGCCGGCAAGCAGCGCCGGCACGCCGCTCCTCCTCGACCGCGCGAGGGTGGAGAGGTCGAGGTGGGTTCCGTCGCCGGCGTTCGGCCCCCGCTACGCTTGAGGGGCCGGCCGGCGGCGAGGAGTGTTGGGGACACCAGCTCCAGCGCGAGTTGGGCGTGGCCTCGTTCTTCCGCTACCACCTCGGACACCGCTTCGCGTCCTCGGCGCTCATGCTGCCGATCACCAATGCGTTCATCCGCCGCAGCCCGGGAAGACCCATGATGCCTGCGCCAGGGCCGAACGCAGCCGGGGGAATCACTGCCGCCCTCTGCGTCGGACGCCTACCGCGAGCAGTCCCGCGAGCAAGAAAAGCGGCGCCGTTGCGCCTGCTCCGGCCGCGCAGCCGCAACCGACCTCGCGAGGAGGCGACAGACCCGCGTCGGAGACCGGGCCGCTGGCCACGCACGTGCCGGTCGCGGGATCGAATTGCGTCCCCGCCCCGCATGAAGTGCCTGCATCCGCGCTCGCAGCCGGCTGGCACGTGCCCGCCTGGCAGGTCCCGCCGGGGCAAAGGGTGCCGTCGACGACGTTGCCCGTGACCTCGCACACCGGCTCTCCCGTGCCGCATACAATCGACCCGAGCTTGCACGGCGCCAGAGGGTTGCACGCAGCGCCCGGCGTGCAGGCGCGGCAGGCGCCCTGCTTGCACACGCCCCCGCTGCAGGCCACGCCGTCAGGACGATTCGTCAACCCGCCGCAGACCGCCGGCGCCTGGGAGCAGTCGATGCTCCCCGCCTGGCAGCCGTCGAGCGAGGTGCAGGCCGTTCCGTCCGGACAGTAGCTGCACACGCCCTCCTGGCACTCGCCCTGGACGCCACAGGCCGTCCCGTTGGATGCATTCGTGAGGCTCTCGCAGACCGCCTGACCGGTCGCGCAGCTGATGGTCCCATTCTGGCAACCGTCTGCCGAGTGACACGGCTCCTGCGCCGGGCAGGCAAGGCATTGGCCCTGGTAGCAGACATTCGAGCCCTGGCACGCCGTCCCGTCGGCGACGTTCGTCAATTGGGCGCACTGCGGCTGGCCCGAGACGCACTCCATGGTCCCGGTCCGGCAACCAGCGTTCGAGCTGCATGCCCCTCCCGGGACGCAGGTGCCCGCGTCGGGGCCAGGCGCGCTCGCGTCGGCACGCCCTGCATCGAGCCCGCCGTCGGAGGTCGTCACCCCTTGGGCCACGTTCGACAGCGGACCAAAGACCGCATTGACCTGAAGCGTGCCTCGGAAGGCGACGAGCTGGAAGTCGTATGACGTGCCCGCAGCCAGCCCCTCCACCGTGCAGGTCCGCACCGCCGAGGTGGACTGCCCCGCCACCGGCACCGTGCAGGTCCCCTGGCTCACCCCGGTCGCCGGGCCCCAAGCCATGGGCGGCGGTGAGAACCGCACGTCGTAGCTCGCCGGCTGCCCGGCACCGTCGTCGACCTCCGTGAACGAGAGCGTCACCGAGCTGGCCGTCGCGCCCACCACCGCCAGGTCCGTCACCGAGCCAGGGATCCCTCCGGCGTCGGGCTCGATGCCAGCCAGAGCCGCGGCGCAGCTGGCGTTCGTCCCACCGTTGGAGCCGGCGCAGGTCCAGGTCCAAGGGCCCGAGCCCGAGCCCGAGACCGCCGAGGCGGTCCCCGAGGAGCACAGGTTGGCGGTGGGCGCCGAAGCGAAGCTCTGGGCGTTCGCCGAGCCGCACGCGCCGTTGACCAGGGTCGTGTCGTCAAGCCCGACATAGGTGGTGCTGAGAACGAAGTCATCGACTTCAAAGGCCTGCCAGGTTGGCTGCCAGCTACAGCCGCCGGAATGGTTTCCCAGAGAAAAATGCTGCAACGTTGCGAAGTGACCCCCGCCGAAATTGAAACTCGAACTGCTGAACTTCGGGGCTCCGTCAATCCACAGTTCCAACAGGCCGGTGCTGAGGTTGATATGCCACTCCCAGGAATGCCAGTTATTATCCCAAATTCCCAGCAGCTCAGAGTGGCCGAGAACGGTCGTCCATCCCGTGACACTGGTTGCGATTTGCAGCAGACCCGTATTTCGGAGAGATCCTCCGAACTGGTTTATGTTCAAATAGATTTCTCCGATCGAACCGGAGGGATTTAGTCGCCACAACTTTATGGTTTGCGAGCTGCAAGTCGACAGGTCTAGCTCCGTGGGGAGCTTTACGTAGTACCGCATGTAGATTTCATCGTGGGAGCCAGGATAATTATACGCGAGTGCGCCGGTATAGTTTTCCCAATACTGTCCAGCTCTCCAAGTCTTCAAAGATCTTCCCGCGCCGCCTCTGCCTGGGCTGGATATCTCCCCGGAATAGTGTGTAACCCCTCCCACGGTGGCCTGGTAGCCGTCCCATTGGTACCACATGGTCCAACCGGAAGGCCCTTCTGCTTGAGCTGATGTGCAATTCTGAGTGCAACCGTCAAAGTCATCCTGAAAGATGACTGCCGCATGGGCCGACGTCCAGGACAGAATAACGAACACTGCAGCAATGGCGACCCGACCACCCCACGATCTCATTGCGAGCCTCCGCTCCATGCTCTTCCTGCTCGAGAAAGCGCTCTCTCCGCCGGAGGCGGTCAGAGCCATCATCACGACAGTCCGGTCATTCGGCTCGACGCTCCTTCGCACCCCAAAGCCGCCAGGAGAGCCAAGCTCGCCAACGGTCGTCTCGTGATGCGTCCTCCAGGCGTGCAGCGCGGCATCGGCTTGGCAATCAACAAGCTCGCTTCTTCAGAGAGGGCCGCTCAGCGTCTGTCTGGAGGGAAAGGCAACTTGCGTGCCGGCGACGCGTCCTGCTTCTCTGTGACTGAGCGGTAGAGGTTCCAGGGGCTCGTCGGCGCGGATAGCGGGGGGGCCGAGTCACCAGGAGGTGGGGAGCCGAGTCACCAGCTCGCTGCTCGCCGCTCGGCGTGCGGCACGACGCCCGCGACCGGTATCCCGGGCGCCTTGAGCGCCCGCGGGCCTCCTGCCCCTCCATCGATGACTCCTGACTCCTGGGTCTTGGTCTCCCCGTTGAGCGCCGAGGCTGCACCGCTCCGTCCGAAATCGTGGCCCCTCGGAGCCTCCTGCCGACCCTCGATCCCTCCACCTCGGGGGGCGCCAGCCCTCCCTCTACCCGGGCGCTCCGGGGATGTCGCAGTTCGTCTCGACTACGCGCTCTCAGGTTATTTTGCGTCATCTCCGACCAGGCCCGTGTCCTCCCTGGTATCGGGTGAGGTGGCTGCCGGATCTGGAGCCACCAGGCGGCATCGTAGCCAGGAGGTCACCGTGGTCCCCACGCGTTCCATCTTCATCGCGAGCGTGCTCGCTCTCTTCGCGGGCTGCTCGAGCGAGTCGCCCTCCACGGGCCCCGGCGCCGACGCCGGCGTCGAGAGCGAGGTCGGCCAGCTGGGCGGCGCCTGCTTCCCCAACCAGAGCTGCTTCGGCTCCCTGCTCTGCCAAAGCAGCGTCTGCGTCGAGGCGAGCGACGCGGGCGAGGACGCCCCCGTCTGCACCGAGTGCGACGCGGGCTCTTCGGAATGCATCGACGGGCAGGTTCGCTTCTGCTTCGTCGACGACAAGGGCTGCACCTCCTGGACGTCGCCGCAGGATTGCCCCGACGACAAGCCGTACTGCAGCCAGGACGCCTGCCGCATTGCCTGCAGCGACGACTGCACGACCCTCGGGGAGCGGCGTTGCTCGGGAACCGGCTACCAGGGGTGCGAGGAGTCGCCCGCCTCCTCCTGTCTGGTTTGGGGCCAGGTGATCTCCTGCGGGCCGAGCGAGCTCTGCCATGGCGGCGAGTGCTTGCCCAACTGCAGCGGCGCGCCCTGCGCCTGCCAGCTCGGCGACACCGCCGCCTGCGCCGACATCGGCGTCTGCACCGGCGGCGTGCGGGCCTGCCGGGATGACGGCACCTTCGGCCCCTGCCTCTGGACGAGCGGGCCCACGATCGAGGAATGCGACGGGCGGGACAACGACTGCAACGGCCACGCCGACGACAACCTCGTCGCGCCGGCCTGCAGCAAGCAGAAGGGGGTGTGCGCGGGCGCCGTGAAGACCTGCACCGCGGCGGGGGGCTGGCGGGACTGTGACGCCCTCGCCTACCAGACCTACGCGCAGCAGAAGAGCCTCACCTACCAGAGCGCCGAGACGCTCTGCGACGGGCAGGACAACGACTGCAGCGGCAGCGCCGACGAGCTGGCCTCCTGCTGCCAGCCGAGCTGTACGGGCAAGGGCTGCGGCGCGGACGACGGCTGTGGCAACCCGTGCCAGGCCGGGACCTGCCTCTCTGCGCAGGAGGTCTGCGTCCAGGGGGGCTGCGTCTGCCAGCCGAGCTGCTCGGGCAAGGTCTGCGGCGGCCCCGACGGCTGCGGCGGCACCTGCAAGGTGGGGAGCTGCGCGGCGCCGAACTCGGTCTGCAACGCGGGCACCTGCGCCTGCGCCCACGCTTCCTGCGGCTCGACGTGCTGCGCGGCGGGCGAGTACTGCCAGGGGGGCGCCTGCACGCCGGGCGTCACGCCGGGCTGGAAGACCCAGGCCTCGAACACCCAGCGGGACCTCAACGGGGTCTGGGGGAGCGCGGCGAACGACGTGTGGGCCGTGGGAGCGGGCGGCACGGTCCTACACTACAGCGGCAACAGCTGGAGCCCGGGCACGAGCAACACCACGAGCGATCTCTCCGGTGTCTCCGGCAGCGCCAGCGACAACGTGTGGGCGATTGGCTGGAGGCAGATCCTCCGCTACGACGGCACGATGTGGAGCCCGGTCAGCTACTTGAACACGAGCGACACCTTCGACGATGTGTTCGTCACGGGCGAGCATGTCTTCCTGGCCGGAAACAACGGGGCTTCCTCCAACCGCCATCCGGTGGTGGCTCACTACGACGGCTCGTCATGGCAGCGCTGGGAGCAGGTGGGATCGAACGGCTACCTGACGGCCATCGGCGGCAGCTCGCCCACCGACGTCTGGGCCCACGGCTGGATGTCGGTGCTGCACTTTGACGGGACCTGGCGCGAATTCGGCTATTCGAATACCAACGATCTCTACGGCATCGTCGGCTTCGCCACCGACGACTTCTGGGGCGTAGGCGAAGCAATCCAGCGCTACGACGGCAGCAGCTGGACGGAGGTCACCTCGCCCAGCTCGAGCCGCTTCTTCTACGGCATCAACGGGAGAAGCCCTGACGACATCTGGGCGGTCGGTGGCTTCGGCGCCGTCATCCACTACGACGGCCAGGGCTGGTCCGTCTCGGGCGTGGGGACGACGGGCGAGCACCTCCGGGGCGTCTGGGCGGCCTCCTCGGGAGAGGCTTGGGCGGTGGGCACCACCGGCACCATCCTGCACTACGCGCCCTGACTCGGGTGGCGCTCCGGGCCGCACGCACCCGAGGGAGCGCTCAGGTGCGGGGCTCGAGCGCCAGCACCGACTCCAGGCAGTCGTTGGCCCGCTCAAGGTCAGTCTTGGCTGAGGCTACGGCGCGTGGGTGGCGGGAGCGGGATTGGGCGTTCATTTGGGCCTGGGCCCGTTCCCGAGCGATCGCGGGGACTGCCGTTCGACCATCGGGACCAGTCGCTGACCAGTTGGCATCTGAAGCATTCGCTGACCCGTTACCCGTTTCGAGACGGCGGTTGTCGGGTGCCGGGCCTCTGTGGTACCGCCTCGCGCATGCGAATCCTGATGCTGCTGGCGGTGGTCGTCGCGACGGCGTGTGGCGACAGCGGTGCGAGCAATGTCCCCGACGCCGCGACGTGCGCTATTGGCTCGCTTGGCTGTGCGTGCACGGCGGGTGGCGGGTGCGATCCAGGCCTCGCCTGCGATTCAGCACAAACGCGCTGCGAGGCGATCAGTGGCTGCGCGTGCGACACGGCCTTGTCCTGTCAGGCGGGCTGCGCCTGCGACGCGGACTGCGGGGGCTCGGGAACCTGCGTGTGCGATACGAGCAGCGCGTGCGAGACCGAGTGCGCGTGTGACACCGGCTGCGGCTCGCGCACGATCTGTGTCGCTGGGAATTCAAACGCCTGCAGCAACACCGACGAGATGTGGACCGGCTCGCAGTGCTGCGTCAGCGGCGTCAGCGCGTGCGTGCCCGGCGACTCCAACGCCTGTAGCAACACGGGCGAGCACTGGACGGGCTCGCTGTGCTGCGTCAGTGGCGAGGGCCAGTGCACGACCGGGGACTCGAATGCCTGCAGCAACACCAGCGAGCGGTGGACGGGATCGCAGTGCTGCGTGCTCGGCGCGAGCACCTGCGTCGCGGGCGATTCGAACGCCTGCAGCAATGCGGAGGAGCGCTGGACCGGCACCCAGTGCTGCATCCTTGGCGCGACCCTCTGCGTCCCGGGCGACTCCAACGCGTGCAGCAACACCGACGAGCACTGGACGGGCAACCAGTGCTGCGTCAACGGCGCTGGCGTCTGCACGACGGGGGACTCGAACGCCTGCAGCAACACCGGCGAGCATTGGACCGGGAACCAGTGCTGCATCACCGGCCCGGCGAAGTGCGTCGCCGGCGATTCGAACGCGTGCAGCAATACGGACGAGCACTGGACCGGCACGCAGTGCTGCGTCTCCAACGTCACCGCCTGTGTCGCCGGCGACTCGAACTCCTGCAGCGGCACGGGCGAGCACTGGACCGGCTCGCTCTGCTGCACCTAGCGCCTCGAGCCCCAAGTCCTTTTCGGGTTCCGCCCGATTGGCCAGCCCCGCTTGCCTGACGCGCATCCTGACTGGGAGAGCGCCGACGCCTGCGTGCCCGAGACCGAGCGCTGTCGCGGCGCGCAACGAGCTACACGCTGACCGCGTCGCCGCCAAGGCGTTCGGGCCGGGGGCGCTCGCCGCCGTGGTGCGATCGGCCGCTCGAAACGGCCAGCTCTTCGGCCGCTACTTTCTGCTGCTGTCGCTGGAGCTCGGTGGCGGGGGGACCGCCTTCGGCGGTGTGCGTTTTGTTCCCTCGGAGATCAAGGACACCGGTCCTGGGCGCGCATCCCACTCACGCGACTACGCTGCGCTTCTCGACTGGCCTACCTCCAGCGAGCAGACGAAGGCCGAGAGGCGGGAGCGGTGGAAGTCGCGCGGCTCGTCGCGGGGTCCTCGGTGAGAGGCGCCGTCGCGCAGCACGGAGAGCGCAAGAGCATCCATCGCGTCGAAGGCAGGCTCGGGCTGGTCGAGGCCGGCACGGCGGAGCAGGCAGCGGGTGCGCGAGACGACCCGGCGAGTGACGGCCAGCACGTCGGCGTCGGTCGGCTTGGGTAGCTGGTGGAAGACGGCGCGCTCTGGGGAGCCGCCAGCCGGATCGGTGCACCGAGTGAACACGCGATCGGGGACGACGACGTGGAGGTGCGGATTGAGGTTCAAGGAGTCGCCAGCTCTCTGCCGGAAGGAGATCGCCCCGCAGCCAGCCTCACGGCTGATGATCGAGCCCACCGAGACCGAGTCGCGGGAGAGTATCGAGTCCTTCGTCACGGCCATGAGGCCATCGCGGTGGAGGCCAAGGAGACCCCCGACGCTCAAGGCCGCGCCCACCTGCGCCTTCCGCGGGCGCCTCGACGAGGTCAAGGCCGCGCGCAAGCCGATCCTGCGCTGGAAGCCGGGCCTGAAGATCGACTGACCGACCACGTGCATCAGGGAGGCAGGAGCCCGGTCGTCACAGGCTTCTTCCTGCCTCGACGCGACTGACCTTCGTTGCCGACGAGTTGCGCAAACGCGGGTTCGTCGCGCAGCGACGCGAACAGCAGGTCCCGGTCGAGCGCGCCTCGATCCATTCCGAGCGCGAGGGCGGCGCGGAAGTGCTTCACAGCCGTGCGGGGATTGCCGAGCTCGATGGCAACACATCCCGCATTGAAGCGAACGAAGCGATCTTTGGGATGGTCGGCTGCCCGCCTCAAGAATCGCCGAAGGCGCGCGCGATCGATGGGACGCCCGTTGTTCTGAGACAGCGCGCTCCACAGTCCGTCCGCGACCAGCGGAGCACGAATCTCGGCGGCAGGATTCCTTCCGGCGATGAGGTAGTCGAAGACCTCGGCCGCGAGCGCGGCCTTGCCGTGCAGGCACGGTGACATCACCCCCACGATGGCAATCTGCCCGGCAAGGTTCGTGGTCCGCGGTAGATATGGTCGAGCCCACGCGAGGACGCGAGTCGCCATCGCCCGCGTCTTGGCGTCAGGGATCCCCATCCGATGCTTGAAGGCGGACACAACGAGCGAGGCAGCGATCTTCCACGTCGGACGGTAGCGGAGCAGCTCGGAGGCCAGCGACCAGACGTTTCGGTTCACAGACATGTCATTCCAATCGAAGTCGACCACCGAGAGCGCCGCTTCGGCCTCGCGTGACGACAGCCCCTGAAGAGCGACTCGGACACCCGCCAGATTGCCCTTGATCACTGCCTGCTCAAGAGCGACTCGTCGCTCGTTTTCGGCTCGAAGCATCGAGTTGAAGGCCGCCGGGGTGGCCGCGCTCACGCCAATCTCGCTCGGACGAGATGGTTTCGCACGAGTTGCGCGCTCTGGCTTCCCCCGACGCATGAGCACAGACGGATCGATGTACTGTGGACCGAGCGCGATCGAGGAATCTTCGTCGTCCGCCTCACTCGCGAGATCGGCAAACGTTTGCTCGGCCGGCATCAACGACTCAAGCGCGCGCTCGAGCGAGCCACGCCTCCGGAACGCCCTCGGCTGAACGAAGGACGAACCCGCTGTGCTTACACGGCACATCGAGATCACGCTCTTCGCTTTGGGCAGCCTCCCGGAGGCGTCCGCCCAGTAGACGATGAATCCGCTGGCTCCTTGACGGACGAATTGCTGCGCTTGCCGCAGGATGGCGATGGCTTGCTGGGTCCAGTGATGATTGACGCCAAACGACATATCGAAGAACACGAGGTTCTGCCCATCATGGCGAGCCACCAGTAGCGCCTCATGGGCGCGAACATCGATGGCTCGCTTTGCCAGGACATCCCGTACGGCCGCCGCATGCTTTGATCTCGGTGGCGCAACAACCTTGGTATCTGCCCAGTACCACCCCTCGAACATCGACTCCCAGTCAGGAAACTTCGAAGGTCCAACCGCGGACACACCCAGCCACTCGTCGAATCCGGCGTGCGTCATGGGAATCAAAGCGGCAATGTTGAACGAGTCGGACATGGCATCGGTGAGCCTAGCTCATCCCTGTCTTGGTGGGTGATTTCTCCGCCGTAGCGCCCCTGCCAGCAAGCACGCCACCAGCGGTCACGGCGTGCTGGCCTGGGTGCCGCAGCCGCAGCCAACCGTGACGACCTCCATCGGAGCGGGTGTGGCGTCAGGAGCTCTCGGTGCGTCGGTCATCTCCGCCGCATCCACAGCGCTTGTACGCGATAGGCGAAACTTCAGACCCGCACAAGTGCCTGAAATAGCTCGGCAAGTTCGATCGCTTGGATGCCTATGTCACTGGCATTGGTGCTAAGTCGCGCTCGAGAGAACCGCCCACTGCGCCCGGAGCAGACGCGCGAGCTCGCCTACGGCCGGGACCGCGTCGCGCTCAAGTCCAGCGAGCGCGACGCTGAAGTTGTGCGCCAGTCGCTCACGGCGCTTGCCTCCGATTTCGTGCAACGCCTCGACGAGGTTGTGGAGAAGGGCCCGCGCCGCCACGAATCGATCGATGGCTGGACACGCCGAGGTGAATGCGAGCATGCGCTCCAGGAATGCGGCACACGACGACGCCGAGGTGAGCTTCGCGCTCGGAGGCAC
>JACRCT010000785.1 GCA_016218885.1 Deltaproteobacteria bacterium
AACGCTGACCTGCTCGTGGCCGAGGGGGCGCGTCTGTACAACGAGAAGGCCTTCGACCAGGCTCGCGACCGCTTCCTCAAGGCCACCCGCGTGACGCCCGGCGCGCTGCCCCCCTACCTGTCGCTGGCGCGTGCCTACTTCGCCCTCAAGGACCTGGAGCGCGCTTGCCTGGTGTATCGGGTCTACGTGAAGAACTCTCCTGAGACACCCGACCGGGAGAAGGCCCAGGGGGAGCTCGATCTCTGCGAGCGGCAGCTCGCGGCGTCGGGGGCCACCCTCCAGCTGGCACAGAACAACGTGTCGCTGAAGGCCTCGTTCTTCGAAGCGCTCGACAAGGGTAACCTCGTCGGCGCGGGCTCCGCGGCAGAGCTGCTGGCCTCCATCGTCGGTGTCGGGTACGCGGCTCCCGATCTGGGGGACATGGCGGCCAAGCTGGCCCGCGCCGCAGAGCTCTCGGCAGAGGCGAGCTACCAGGCGGCGCTCGCCCATCA
This sequence comes from Deltaproteobacteria bacterium, assembly GCA_016218885.1. Classification (GTDB taxonomy): domain Bacteria; phylum Myxococcota; class Myxococcia; order Myxococcales; family UBA5297; genus JACRCT01. The sequence goes on from JACRCT010000785.1 coordinate 492, forward strand.
GAAGGCCGGGGCGGCCGACCTGCGCAAGGCTGGCGCGCTGTATCTTCTCGCGCTCGACTGTGGCTCCTCGCCGGTCAAGCAGGCGGCCCGCGCGGCGTTTCTCGAGGGGCTGGCACTCCTGAGCGAGGGCCGGCCCTTCCAGGCAGAGATCTCCTTCGAGGACGCGGCGAGGCGCGATCCCGCGGACGTCGAAGCGCGCTTCTACCGCGGCCTTGCCAAGTATCTGTCGGGCGACAAGACCGGGGCGCTCAAGACCCTGGAGGCGGATCTCCCCGCCGACCCCCGCACCAGCGTGCTGCGGGTCGCGGTGGCCATGGATGGCCCGGCCGAAGGGGCCGCGGGGGCTCTCGAGAAGTTCCTGTTCTCGCGCAAATACAAGAACGTGCCTTGAGGGAGGCAGGTCCTTCGCGAGCCATCGCCTGGAATGGGCCGCTTCGCAAAAGGGGCGGGGCGCGCGGTAGAGTCTGCCTCTCCGTGCCCACCCCTAAGCGCCTGAGAAGGGACCCGACGATGGCCATCCACTGCCAGACCTGTGGGGTCGAGCTGGCGACCTGGACCGGCAAGTGTCCCCAGTGCGGGGGCAGCTCGCCGATGGAGATCCGCACGCCGCAGGACCCCATGCTCGGCAAGCTCATCGGCGGCAAGTACAAGGTCGTCAAGAAGCTCGGCCAGGGCGGGATGGGCTCGGTCTACCTGGCCGAGAACGTCGGGATAGGCCAACGGGTGGCCATCAAGTTCCTGAACCCCAGCTTCTTCGGAGAGGAGACGGTCGTCGCCCGTTTCCTCAACGAGGCACGCTCCTACGGTCAGCTGACGCACCCCCACGCCGTCCAGCTCCATGAGCACGGCCAGGACGAGGACGGCAACCTCTATATCTCCATGGAGTACGTGGAGGGCGAGGACCTCAAGCGCCTGCTCGAGAAGGAGAAGCGCCTGCCCATTCGAGAGGCGCTCGACATCGTCCTGCAGATCTGTGACGTGCTCGCGTATGCCCACGGAAAGGGCATCGTCCACCGCGACCTGAAGCCTGAAAACGTGATCATGGTGAAGGGCCTGCGCGGCTGGCACGCGAAGGTGGTCGACTTCGGCGTGGCCCGGCTGGCCGATGGCAACCGGGTGACCGCAGCGGGCAGCATCTGCGGCACGCCCCGCTACATGGCCCCCGAGCAGGCCGAGGGGCGGGACGTGGACCATCGCGTCGACATCTACGCCTTGGGGCTGGTGCTCTACGAGCTCCTCACGGGGATGCATCCCTTCATCGCCTCCACCATCGCCGAGACGATGCGCCGCCAGGTGATGGAGCCCATGCCGCACCTGAGCGTGGCGGCCCCCGAGCTCAAGCTGCCCGATGCGCTGGACGCGGCGATCCAGAAGGCGGTGGCCACGGACCCAGCGCAGCGCTTCGCCTCGCTGACCGACTTCGCGCCGGTGCTGGTGGCGCTCATTCCCACCTCCACCGTCGACGCCAGCCTTCTCTCCCAAGGGGTCGAGCAGGCGCATACGCTCCTGCGCGGGCCGCCCGTGGAGAAGACCTCGCACGGAACCTCTCCTTATGACCGAAGCTCCTCGCCTTCCCGTCTGCCGATCTTCGCTGGGCTCGGTGCGCTGGCGGCGCTGCTGGGCGGCGCGGGGATCTGGTTCTCTCTGCGCTCGCCGGCTCCCGCTCTGACGGAGGTCAGGCCCGTCGACGTGCCTTCCCGGCCGGAGCTGCCGACCATCCCGCCGCCGCCTGAGCCCAAGTCGGCTGTTCTTCCGCCTGCCGACCCCGAGCCGCCTGATTCGCGGCCCGCAGATACCTCGAAGCCGATTGAGCCCCGGCTCGTCCTCAAGAACCCCACCCGCCCGCCCGATCCTGGTCCCGGTCCGACACCCCATGCCCGGCCGGACCCGAATACGGTCACGCTTCAGGACGCGAAGGCCGAGTTGGTGGAGCAGCGGTTCGCCAATCTCCTCGGGGACGCGCGCAGCGCCTTCAACGTGGGTGACCTGGCCAAGGCGGACACGCTCGTCGCCGAGGTCCCCGAGAGCAGCCGCCAGCATGCCAAGGCGGAGGAGCTGCGGCGCAGCATCGAGCAGACTCGGACGCTCCTGAACAAGGCTGACACCCTCTACAAGAACGGCGACTGCGAGGGCGCCATCAGGGTCTGGAACGAGGTCTTGAGAATCAACCGGAGCCTGCGCACGGCCCTCGAGGGCATTCAGAAATGCAAGATGCAGACGCCTACGGGCACCATCGACTGAGTTGACGAAACCGGCCTGGGAACGCACCCTTGGCACCATGAACGGCAACGGCCACCAGAGGGACCCGGGCCGGGACGGCCGGCCAGGCGGCGGGCAGCGGGGCTCCGGCTCCGGCCCCGGTCGTGGCGGCTTTCACGGCGGGCGCGATGGAGATGGACGTGGGCGTGGGCGGAGGTTCGACAAGCCTGGCAGCGGCAAGGCGGGCGCCGAGCATGCCGTGCTGGCGATCCTCCATGAGCTCGAGCGGCCCCTGACCCTGGGCGACGTCGAGGCCCAGAAGGGTCACTTCGCGAAGATCCTCGAGAAGCTCGTTCCGCTGCGCCTCAAGTCCATCGAGGAGATCGACTTCGATTGCCGCACCAAGCTCTTCACCGCCCTGCTGCGCGGCGGCCGTCAACCCGCGGTCCCTGATGAAGCCAAGGAGAGCGCGCGCAAGGACCTGATGTTCCTGGTGGGCGAGATCTGGCGCGCCGTCGGAGACGAGGGACGCGCGGGCAAGCTCTACGCCGAGTCGGGCCGGACTGTGCCGGCGCTCAAGGCGCTGCAAGCGAGCGGGGAGTGGCACGAGGTGGCGGCCCTGCATCGGCGCGAGAAGCGCCCGCTCGAGGCAGCCCGGATCTTGGAGCAACACGAGGATTGGTCGGGCGCGCTCGAGGCCTGGCGCGAGGCTGGTGATGCCAAGGGATGGCTGCGCGCCGCCCTGAAGGCAGGCAAGGCGGATGAGGCACGCAAGGCCGCGCGAGCTATTCCCCTCAAGGCTGCTCGCGAGGTGCTCTTCAAGGCACGCCAGGGCGACCTGTATCTCGAGCTGCTGGTCGAGAAAGGCCAGTGGATCGAGATCGCTCAGGTCTACGAGCGCTCCGAGCAGTGGGCAGATGCGGCTCAGGCCTATGAGAAGGCCGGCCGGCTCCTGCGTGCCGGCGAGGCGTGGAGCAAGGCCGGTGACCTGATCGCCGCCGCGCGGTGCCTGGACCGGGAGGTGAAGGATCGCCTCGCCAGGTCGGACGTCGTGGGGGCTGGCGAAGTGCTTCGGCGCGCGGGGCAGGTCGAGCGCGGTGTGGAGCTGGTCGCGTCCACGCGGCCGGAGCTTGCCTTCCAGTGGCTGCAGAAGGGCGGCCTCGACACCAAGGCGCTCGAGTTTGCCCGCGCCCGAGCTCGAGAGCTCGGGTCCACGCCTGCCGATGCCGCCCTCTGGCTCGAGCGGGCTGGAGAGCTGCCCTTGGCGGCGCAGGGCTATCTGGAGGGTGGCCGTCCTGGGGAGGCGATGCGGGTCTGGGAGTCGCTGGGGGACTGGGAGAAGGCAGGAGAGGCGGCGGCCCGGTCCGGACAGCTGGACCGGGCGGTCGAGCTGTTCCGCCGCACGGGGGCGACGGACGCGGAGGAGCGGGCTCGTCGCTTCGTGCCGTCCGCAGAGCCGACTCCCCAGGTCTGAGTTCGACGGCTTCGTCCACGGTCCAGGGTCGAG
>JACRCT010000788.1 GCA_016218885.1 Deltaproteobacteria bacterium
CCTGGCCACGCTCTGCGGCGTGCTCAACGAACTGGAGGTGTCCTATCCCGGCACCAACCTTCAACTCGTCCTGGAGGCTACCCAGCCAACGCTCCCAGAGTCGCGGTAGTTTTCAGCGTATGTCCGGGGCCCTGCAATGGTAGTCCTGGTTGCAGCAACCCGATGAGGTCGCGGCTCTTGCCCTCTCGAAATCGGCTATAGGCTGCCCCGCGCAATCGCACGCCTGTGGAGATGGCCACCCGTTGCAACTGTTCTCCTGACTCGGTGGCCAGCCTCCGCTCCTCGAATACCCGGGCGGCACCATTGCCCGACTCCTCGCACACCTGGATCTGGGGAATCTCGAGTATGCTGCGCTCTCGAACGTCAATGAGCGGGACAGTTTCGTCCTGGTCAATCGGCCCGGAGCGAATCTCGAATCGCAGCCCCGGAAGCCGCGTCAGCAGCCTCGTTTGGGCGCGGCGCCGGAAATTCTCGGCCTTGTCCGCGTCGATGAAAACAGCCCGGAAGTGTCCTCCGTCCCGGGCCAAGATTCCATCACCCAGAAGCCGGCTGGGGGCGTCTTGCAGCTCATCAGGGACCGCGAGTGCATCCAGCGGATCGGAACACCCCAGCCTGGGCGAGTAGATGATCGGCGCAGGCAACGTGGCGCCACACGCCTTCGCCAGTTGCGGCAAACGCAGGCGCAGTTCCTCGCCGATCAGCACGTTGGCTCCGACCATCGCGGCCAGGCGCGGCACAGCGAAGAGGAAGGTCTGCACTCGCAGCAACTCCACGCTTACCAGGAAGCCGCCCGTCATCTTCCGCCCTCCCTTTCCAATCCCCAGCACGCCAGGGATTCTACCAAGCGAGAGCGGCGCATGGGAAGACAAATGTGGAGTCTTTCATGGACGCTGGCGCGTAGGTCCCCGAAGGCTACTTCTCCAGGGCCCGCTTGAACTCGGCCGTCAACGCCGGGACGATCTGGAACAGGTCGCCCACGACGCTGTAGTCGGCGAGCTTCATCAGCGGCGAGTCGGGGTCCTTGTTGATGGCCACGATTACCTTCGAGTTGGTCATGCCGACCAGGTGCTGGATGGCGCCCGAAATACCGCACGCAATGTAGAGCTTGGGCGTCACAACCTTGCCGGTCTGACCCACCTGGGCCGCGTGCTCGCGCCATCCGGCGTCCACGGCGGCGCGCGAGGCGCCAACGGCGGCGCCCAGTACCGACGCAAGCTCCTCGATGAGCTTGAACTGCTCGGGACCGCCCAGTCCGCGGCCGCCGCTCACGATGATGTCGGCTTCGGTCAGCTCCACCTTGGATGAGCCAGCTTCCTGGATCTCCGTGGCCTTGCCGAAGCACAGTGCCACATCGACCTGCACGCCGGCCGTGATGACCTCGCAGCTACGGCCCGGCTGCGCCGCAGGCTGCTCGAACACTTTCGGCCTTGTCGTGAAGATGGCCGGAACGCCCTTGACCTTGCCCGTCGCCAGCGCCTTGCCGGAGTAGACAAACCGCTTGGCGACAAGGCGCCCGTCGGAGGGGTCCCAGTCGATCGCAACGCAATCAGGGAGCAGGCCGGTCCCGAGCCGAGCCGCCAGGCGCGGCCCCAGATCGCGCGTCAGCGTGGACGCCGCCATCAGGATGGCCAACGGCTGCTGGGAGCGTGCCAGGGCGGCCACGGCGTGCGTATAGCCGCCGGCCGAGTAGGCGCTCAAATTCGCATCGTCAGCCCGGAGGACCCGGTCGGCACCGCCGGCGCCGAGCTCCGAGACGGCCTGGTCGACCTCGCGACCCAGCAACAGGGCGACGGCCTTGCCGCCCTTGGCGTGTGCCAGTCGTTGCGCGACGCCCAGCGTCTCGAAAGTCGGGCGGCGGATCTTGCCTGCACGGTGCTCGATGACAACCCAGATGTCGGAACTCATTGGGGCCTCCTAGGAGTTGAGAGTCGAGAGTCAAGAGTCGAGAGTGAGCAGGTCACTTCGACGCCCGCGGCAGTTTGAGCTACCCGCCCGGGCTATCACCTGCCGCTTCTCCTCACACCTCAACACTCGACTCTCGACTCTCGACTCTTCAAACGATCTTCGCTTCTTCACGAAGCAGCCGTACCAGCTCGCGGGCGGCTGCCACGGGCTCCAGGTCCTTGAGGACCTTGCCCACGGTCTGCTTCTTGGGCGGCGGCTCCAGCTTCAGCACCTCTGTGTTCGAGCCTGCCTTGCCGACCTGGTCGGGGGTCAGACCCAGATCGGCCGGCGTGAAGGTGAGCAGCTCCTTCTTCTTGGCCATCATGATGCCCTTCAGCGAGGCATAGCGCGGCTCGTTGAGGCCCTTCTGGGCCGTGAGCACTGCCGGAAGCCTGACCTGGACGATGGCCGTGCCTCCCTCGACCTCGCTCTGGCAGGTCACCGACGACTTGTCCGCTGCGAGGTCGAGCTTCTTGACCTCGGACACGTGGGGGATGCCGAGATACTCTCCGATGGCGGCACCGACCACGGACATGCCGTCATCGGCGGCCTCGCGACCCGTCCAGACCATGTCGAAGGGGCCGGCCTTCTTCAGGGCCGCGGCGAGCGCCCGGGCCGTGGCAAAGGCGTCGGAGCCTTCGTAGGCAGCGTCGGCCAGATGGATCGCTCTATCGGCTCCCATGGC
>JACRCT010000789.1 GCA_016218885.1 Deltaproteobacteria bacterium
GAGGCCTTCTCGCTCGCTCCGTTCGAGAACTTTCATGGTATCCAGAGGGTTGTCTGAGCGCGTCGTCGAATGTGGAACGGCAACTTCAGCACCACGAGCGACTCGAGGCCTTCAACTCAAGGCTCGAGCAAGCGATGGAGGAGTCCAGGCACATGCCGAGCAACCGACCCCTGACCATGCTGGTGCTCGCCTGTTACTTCAAGGGCGAGCGGTTCATGAAGCGGGCGAAAGAGCGGGGCGCCAAGGTGTACCTGCTCACGCAGCAGAAGCTGCTCGATCGGCCCTGGCCCCGCGAGGCCCTGGACGACGTGTTCGCCCAGGCCAACGGCTCGCCGCTGCCGGCGACCCTCAACACCGTCAGCTACCTGATGCGCAACATCCGCTTCGACCGCATCGTCGGGCTCGACGACTACGACGTCGAGGTGGCCGCCTCGCTGCGCGAGCACCTGCGCATCCCCGGCATGGGCGAGACCCAGGCGCGCTTCTTCCGCGACAAGCTCGCCTGCCGCATCAAGCTGCGCGAGCTGGGCATCCCGGTGCCCGACTTCACCCCGGTCTTCAACAACGAGGTCGTGGCCGAGTGGATCGCCCGGGTCCCGGCGCCCTGGATGCTCAAGCCGCGCTCCGAGGCCTCGGCGACCGGCATCCACAAGGTGCACTCCGCCGAGGAGCTGTGGCCGCTGCTCGAGGCCAAGGGCGACGGGCGGGCCTTCTATCACCTGGAGCAGTTCCTGCCGGGCGACATCTACCACGCCGACTCCATCACCTCGGGCGGCAAGGTGGTCTTCGCCGAGGTGGCGCGGTGCGGCGACCCGCCCTTCAACGTGGCCCACGGCGGCGGCATCTTCACCACCGTCACCCTGCCGCGCGGCTCGGAGGAGGAGCGGACCCTCAAGGCCTTCAACGAGAAGATCCTCACCCTGCTGGGCTACCAGTACGGCGCCTCCCACGTCGAGTTCATCAAGGGGCGGGACGACGGCAAGTTCTACCTGCTCGAGACCTCGGCTCGGGTGGGCGGGGCGCACATCGCCGAGATGCACGAGGCGTCGACGGGCGTGAACCTGTGGCAGGAGTGGGCCGACCTGGAGGTCGACCTGGGCCTGCGGCCCTACAAGGTCCCCGAGCGCAAGTCGAACTATGGTGGCCTGCTGATGACGCTCGCCAAGCAGGAGCGACCCGACTACTCCAGCTACTCGGACAAGGAGGTCGTCTTCCATGCCCCGGAGGCCAACCACGCCGGGCTGGTGGTGACCTCGCCCGACCGCAACCGCGTGGAGAGCCTGGTCAACGACTACAAGCAGCGCTTCGTGAAGGACTTCATGAACGTGCTGCCCAACAGCAACAAGCCCTCTCACTAGTCCCTGGAAAAGGCTTCAGGCCCCAGACTTCGGACTTCAGGGGCTGCCTGACCTGGAGCCTGGGGTCTGGAGCCTGCAGCCAGGCGCTGACCAGAGGAGTCGCACGTGGATCCCAAGAAACGGCCGCTGTTCAACGCCGCGTGGTCGCCCGAGTGCTTCGCGCAGCTGACGAAGCTGATGGAGGGCAGGGTGGGGCGGGTCCCGTTCCGAGTCGCGGAGACGCCGCTGTTCGTGACCCCGGAGCTGCGCGACCGGCTCACCCGCAGCGCGCTGGAGATCGTCGCGCAGGTCTCTTCGCCCGAGCGGGTGGCGCAGCTGCGCAAGGCCGTCCCCGCCCGCTACGACATGCCGGGCATGGACGCCTTGCCCAACACCGTCCAGGTGGACTTCGCGCTGGTGGAGGGCGAGTCAGGCCGGCTCGAGGGGCAGCTCATCGAGATGCAGGGCTTCCCCTCCCTGTACGCGTTGATGCCCACCATGGCCGAGTGCTGGGCAGAGGTGATGCGCGCGATGCCCGGGCTCGACGAGCCGTGGTCGAGCTGGACCGGCCTGGGCCGGGAGCGGGCGGTGAGCCTGCTGCGACGGGCCATCGTGGCTGACAACGACCCCGAGCACGTGGTGCTGGTGGACATCGAGCCACAGAAGCAGAAGACCCGCTCCGACTTCGTTGCTACCCAGCAGATGCTCGGCGTCGAGGCCATGTGCGTCACCCAGATCAAGGTCGAGGGGCGCAAGCTCTTTCGCGAGAAGGATGGCCGGCGGGTCCCCATCAAGCGCATCTACAACCGGATGGTCTTCGACGAGCTGGAGGTCAAGAAGGTCCCGGTCCCCTTCCGCTGGACCGACGAGCTGGACGTGACTTGGTGCTCGCATCCCAACTGGTACTGGACGTGGTCCAAGTACTGCCTGCCGTTCCTGGACCACCCCGCGGTGCCCCAGACGCGCTTCCTGTCGGAGATCGAAGAGCTGCCCGAGGACCTGTCCGGGTACGTCCTCAAGCCGCTGTTCTCGTTCGCCGGCTCCGGGGTGGTGGTCGACGTCACCCCCGAGGCCATCGCCGCCGTCCCCGCCGAGCAGCGCTCCAACTGGGTGCTGATGCGGAAGATCGAGTACGCGCCAGCGTTGCTCATGCCCGACGGCAAAGGCGTCAAGGTCGAGGTGCGGGTGATGCTGGTGCGTCCGCCCGACGAGCCCAGCTTCACCTCGCTGCTGTGCCTGGTCCGGCTCTCGCGCGGGAAGATGATCGGCGTCGACCACAACAAGGACACGCCCTGGACCGGGGGAAGCGTCGGGATGTGGCCGGAAGGCTCTTAGAGCACCGGACGGTCTCGGTCCGTCAAGCTCTTCGGTGGTCTAGCGGGACCGGCGTCTGTGTTGGCGGCTGACACCGTCCGCACTCCGAAAATCCTCTCCCCACGCGGGCTTATGCCGTGTATCCTGCGCGGCTTCACAAGCCCTCCCTCGCCAGCCGGCGAAGCGGACGAGCGGGATGTAGGACGATGACCGCAGACACGAGAACGACGGCACCTCTGGCCCACCTCAAGAGCGCCGTGGAGTGCACGCCGCAGGGACGCAGCCTGGTCGAGGTGCTGCGCCGCGCCGCCTCCGAGCGCCCGGACGCGCTGTACCTGAACCTGCTCGATGCCGCGAACAAGCCGCACGAGCTGACCTTCGGGCAGGTCCTCGCGGGCGCCGAGCGTTGGGCAGGCTGGCTCGCCTCGAAGGGGCTGCCCCGCGGGTCGCGCGTGGCGTTGCTGCTGCCCACCGGCGACGACTTCCTGTTCGCCTTCTTCGGCACGCAGATCGCCGGCCTGACCCCCGTGCCGATGGCGTTCCCGCTGGCGCTGGGCAACCACGAGCCCTATGTCGCGAGCCTCTCGCGCATCGTCTGCCGGGCCGAGCCCTCGCTCTTCATCACCGTGCCCCACCTCGAGGCGCCGGCCCGCGCGCTCCTGGCTTCGGCGGGCAGCAGCGGCGAGGTCGTCGTTCCGGCGCAGGTGGTCGACGCCGGGGCGGCCGCCGCGACGCAGTTCCCGGAGATCGGCGAGGCAGACGCGGCGCTCATCCAGTTCGCCTCCGGCCGCGTGCGCGAGCCGACCGGCGCGGTGCTCACCCACCGGCAGGTGCTCTCCAACGTCTTCGGGCTGGGAACCGCGCTCAAGCTCACCGCCGACGACGTGGCGCTGACCTGGGTGCCGCTGGTCCACGACATGGGCCTGATCGGCGGGCTCTTCACCAGCCTCTACTGGCGCTGCCCGCTGGTGGTGATGCCGCCGCAGACGTTCCTGATGCACCCCTACCTGTGGCTCAAGAACATCACCCAGTTCCGGGTCACGCTGGCCGCGGCGCCCAACGCCGGCTACCAGCTGTGCGTCAAGCGCGTCCAGGACCGCCACCTCAAGGACATGGACCTGAGCCGCTGGCGGCTCGCCCTCAATGGCGCGGAGACGGTCCACCCCTCGACCGTCGAGGCCTTCTGCCAGAAGTTCGCGCCGGTCGGGTTCGACCGCAAGGCGATGTGCCCGACCTACGGCCTGGCCGAGAACACGCTGGCCACGGCCTGCCCCGATCCCGCCGAGCCCTACCGCACCGAGACGCTCGACGGCGGCTGGCTGCGGACCGGCGACCTGGGCTTCATCGCCGGCGGCCGGCTGTGCATCACCGACCGCAAGAA
>JACRCT010000786.1 GCA_016218885.1 Deltaproteobacteria bacterium
GAGGTCGGCGGCTTCCGTCAGGAAGCCGCCGGGTGAGGGCCTTTCCCAGCCCTGAGATGAACCAATCCTTCTTGACCGCCCGCAATCAAATGGGGCCAATGTTCGTCCAATGCCCGTGACAAGCGATCTCAAGAGCCACGAGCGAATCGCCTTCCTGCATGGTGCGGCCGGCGAGCGGGCGCTGGTGGCCCGTCTGCAGGCGGGTGAGGAGCTCGCCTTCCGCGAGTGCTACGAGATCCACGGACCGGCCTTGCTGCGTTTTCTCGAGGGCTTCCTGCGCGGCCGGGCGCTGGCCGAGGACGTCCTGCACGACACCTTCGAGTCGGCCTTCGCCAAGATTGGCAGCTTCCGCTCAGAGGCGCGGCTCTCGACGTGGTTGACCGGCATCGCGCTGCGCCGGGCGATCTCCGTCCTGCGCACCGAAGCGCGGCTGGTCAACCTGGAGAGCGTCTCGCTTCCCCCCACCGCCTCGCCCGAGCCATGGCTGGTCGGGCGCGACTGCACGCGCCAGCTGCTGGAGCTGCTGAGCGGGATGGAAGACGCCAAGCGGGTCGCGCTGCTCCTGCAAGCCCAAGGTTGGACCGCCGCCGAGATAGCCGAGATGACCGGCGAGCCCCGCGGCACCATCCTCTCGCGGCTCGCCCGCGGACGAATGGAGCTGCTCGCGCTCGCCCAGGCCCATGGATTGGACGAGGCCGTGGCTGCGCAGGAGAAGGAGGATGCGCGATGAGCGGCTGCGACTCCATCCGCGAGCGCCTTCTCGCTGAGCGAGGGAGCGACCCGGAGCTCCAGGCGCACCTCGCCTCGTGCCCGCATTGCAGCGCTCTGGCCCGGTCGCTGGCGGGCATGGACGCCGCCCTTTCCGAGGCCATGCAGCGCCCGGCGTCGCTGCCCCCCTTCGACAGGCTGGTTGCTTCCGCCGAGCGCGCTGCCCGCTCGCGCCGGCGCCGCGTCGCGCTGCGCCGTTGTGCCCCCTATCTGCTCACCGGCGGCCTGGCTGCCGCGGCGTCACTGCTCATCGCCCTGGGCGCGGGAGTGCTCGGATCCCGGGACGTGACGCCGGCGCAGCACGGGGCAGCGCTGGTCGCCTCCGACAAGCCACGCTCTATCGCCGTCCCCAGCGGCGCGATGGCCCGGCTCGATCGCGGTCGGGCCACGGTGGCGCGGCGGGACGAGCGCGAGGAGCGGCTGCGGCTCGAGTCCGGCTCGATCTCGGTCACGGTCCCGCGGCTCGAGTCCGGGCGCGCCTTCTTCGTGCAGACGGAGGAGGTGGAGGTCCAGGTCCACGGCACGAGGTTCCGCGTCGTCGAGGAGACCTCGGGAACCACGGTCACGGTCGATGAGGGCCTGGTGGAGATCCGCCCGCTGGGACCCGGCCGGTCGGCGACGATGCTCAGGCCCGGCGAGTCCCGGAGCATCGAGCCGCTGGCAACCTTCCGCGCGCGAATCAAGGCGGAGGCCGTCGGCGCGCTCGACCGCGGGGAGATCGCGCCCGCCGAGCGTTCCTTGCGCGAGCTGCTCGCGACCGAGCCTGAGCCTCTCCTCGGCGCAGAGGCGCACGCCATGCTGGCCTGGGCCGCGGCGGGCCGCGGCGATCGCCCGACGGCGCTCTCCGAGTACCGGTTGTCGGTGTCGCTCTTGCCTGCCGGCGAGGCGCCGCTGTGGGCCGAGAACGCCAGCGCGGAGATGGCGCTCCTGCTCGAGCAGCTCGAGCCCGAATCCGCCCGCGGCGCCTGGCTCGAATACGCGCGCCGATTCCCCAGGGGATTCCACATCGACTTCGCCCGCGAGCGCAGCGCCGCCGAGAAGGGACGCTGAAGCATGTCCGTGGCGGCGCTCGGCGTCCTGCTGCTCGCAGCGCCTGCCGCCTCCGCGCCCTATCTGCAGCTCTCCGCGCTGGGGCCGGACGGCGCCGAGTCGCCGGCGCGAGCCGCCGCCATCTCCCGCGCGCTGGTCATCGCCTGCGCCACGGTCGTGGTCGGCGCCGACTCCAGGCAGAAGTGCGAAGCCGGCTGCGTTCAGGTCACGGTCCGCGAGGGCCCCTTGGGGCGCTTCGTGATCGAGGCGAGCCAGGGACGGCATCAGGCCTCCACGGTGGTCGAGATCCCCACGACCGCCCCGCCCTTCGAGCAGGCGCGCACCATTGCCCTGCGCACGCGGCAGCTGATCGCCTGGGACATCGATCCCCCATCGGCGCCGAAGGCACCTCCGCGCGGGCCGCCTTCGCTTGCGCCACTGCCCCAGCCGCCGCCTGATGCCGTCCCGCCCCTGGCCCCACCACCAGCGCCGCCGCCGGAGGCCACAGAAGAGCCACCCGCTCCTCCGGTGGTGGAGAAGCCCTCCCCGGCGCCGCCCGCTCTCCTCGAGCCGCGCGACGCACCTTTGAAGCCGCGGCCGCAGTACCTCTGGCTCGATGTCGCAGCCACCGTCCTGGGCGGCCGCGCCAGCCCCGACTTCCTCACCGGTGGCTTGCAGGTCCTCTTCCGCGCGAGGATGAGCCGCTTCTTCGAGGCCCAGGCGTCCTACGCGATCCTCTACGGCCCGAGCGGCGTCGATGCCCGGGGCCCGTTCGTGCAGACCCCTTCACCGGGGTCGGTGGTCGTGGCCTTGAAGATGCCGTTCCACCCCTCCCTAGCCATCGGCTTGGGCGCCGAGCAGGTCCTCATCTACCTGACTCACCCCACGGAGATGTCGACCGACAACACCGAGTTCCGGTGGTCGATAGGGGCCATCAGCAGGCTCTCCTACCGCTACCAGGGCCCGAGCTGGTCCCTCGTGGGAGCAGCATCGGCAAGCGTGCAGCCGCTGCAGGGCAGCTTCGGCGAGAGCATGCAGCGCTATCGCTATCCGCTCTGGACCTTCGCGGCCAGCGCCGGCTTCGGCTTCGTCTTGTTCTGACTAGCGGGCCCCAGGACTCGGGCTGGCAGCAGCTTGGAGCCGAGACCGTTGGGCCTTGCCCTGCAGGAGGAAGCGACCGAGCGACATGTCCATCTCGCGGATGTGATTCACGAGCCAGCCGAAGAGCCAGGTGCGCAGGTTCAGGACGAGCGCTGGGGAGAGGCCCTTCTCGCGGTGGCTCCTCTTCAGGAAGGAGAACTCCTCGACGAAGGCCGCGTGGGCCGCACGATGCACGGCGATGCCCGGGTAGAGCACCCGCTTCATGTGCATCTCTTCGTTGGAGAAGTGCTCCAGGACGTACTGGTCGAGAAAATCGAGGGCCGGCCCGACTGCCAGGGTCCTGCCCTCGTTGAGCGCACGCACGAGGGTGGCGATCTCTTGGATCATGCGCTGGTGCTGGCGGTCGATGCTGGCGATCCCCATCGCGAGATCGGGGGTCCACTGGATGGTCATGGCCTGCCTCGAAGGAGGTGGAAGCCGCTCGGTTTGCACGGGGTGCGCCACGGGCCACCTCCCGAAATGCGGGCGTTTGGGAGGCTGGCGGCGTGCTCGGGCGGAGGTCGCGCAGACCCCTGGGGGCTACTCCGACCCGCCCCTGCGCCTGCTGCCGCACGGAACCATGCCGGCGGGAGGCGCACATCACGACCGGCAACGAGCATCGGCGTCGCTCTCAGGAGGAAGACCGCTTCCGCTGGATGACGAGGAGCTCCCGGTGGATGTAGTCGGTCATCGTGGTCGCCAACACAGGCTCCATGATGACGGGGTCGAGCCACGAGCAGGTGTGCGAGGAAAGCTCGTCGGCCGAGATGGGAAAAGGCGGTCCGGAGGGGAGTCGCACCTCGAGGAAGGCGACGCTGACGAGCAGGCCACCGGGTCTCAGGCGCTCGGCGCACGCACGCAGATACCGCGGCCTGTCCGAGGACTCGATGGCGCACAGCATGGCGCGATCGACGACGGCATCGAACCTTCCCTGCGCTGCGGGCGGTGCATGGAAGGCGTCGGCCACCTCGAAGGTGAGGCCGGGCACGTCGGGGTAGCGCTGTCTCGCCGCCTCGATTGCCTCAGGGGCGTAGTCAACGGCCTCTACCCGGGCGCCCTGGCGTGCCAGATAGGCCGCCTCGTGACCCCGGCCGCAACCGGGGACGAAGACCCGCGCTCCCCGCAGCTCGAATCCGAGCTGGATGCGCGCCCGTTCGAGAAGCGGCGGAAGAGAGGGATGGGCCTCTCCGAGGTCCCAGAAGGTCTTGTCCTCGCTCCACAGGGAGCGCCAGGCCCGTTTCTCCTCCCCGGGCATCGCCTGCTTGGCGATGCAAGCGGGGGACACCGTGCAGACTGCGGCTTCATCGAATGATCTCATCGTGCGATGTTTCCCCGTCTCCAACGACGCGCCCTGAGCCCGTCCAGCTCCTGGTACCTGCGTTTTCGGTGGGGCTTCTTCGCAATTCTCGCAGCTCCATGTCAACCCTCCTCCGGGCGCGGCCTGCTCACCTCCTACCGATGCCGGTGTGGCGGGGGCCACGGCGCCGTTGCTCCGAAGCACGAAGCGTGATGCCGTGACGGAGTCAGACGAGGCGGCTTGCGCACGATCGCAGTCAAGACCGTTGCCCGCCCGCGCGAGAGGGATGAGACCCGCCTCTCGACCGCAACGCTTCACACTTGAGAGGTCACAGGATGGTGGGACCGACGACTCAGCTCGATGAGGCTCCACTCACAACCCTCGTCGATGGCTCGCCCGCCTCGGTCGCCCCGATGCGCCGTTTTCCGCTGTGGCCGGCGGTCGTCATCGGAGTGTGGGCCGTGCTGCTCGTCCTCGCCGGTGAGCCGTCTACCCTGCTCGCCCGCCACTGGCCACTCATCTTCCTCGGCTTCGCCGGGGCGGTGATCGGAAATGCCACGGCCGTGGGTGGCGGCATGGTCTTCATCCCGGCGGCGCTCTTCGTCTACCACTTCCCGCCGCTGGTGGCGCTGCAGCTCGCCCTCGGGACACAGTCGATCGGGATGACCAGCGGCGCTTTCGCCTGGGTGCGCCGCGGCGTGGTGCCCCTCTCGGCGCTGCGCGTCGCGGTGCCGGGGCTGCTCCTCGGCAGCGTGTTGAGCACGCTCGTCGTCCGCCCGAACGGGATGCTGATCAAGGGGGCCTTCGGGCCGGTGTCCATCGTCGTCGGGCTGCTGATGCTCTTCCTGCTCGACCGCCGCGGCCAGCGCAGCGACATTCCGGCGCGCGCCCGCCTGCCGCTGGCCGCGGTGGCCTTCCTCGGAGGCACGCTCACCGGGTGGGTCGCCGTCGGCGAGGGCGAGGTGGTGGCGGCTTTTCTCATGCTTGCGTACGGCCTGCGCGCCGACCGTGGCATCGGCCTCGGCGTGGTCCTGCTCTCGATCAACTCCATCTTCCTCGTGCTGCTGCACCATTTCGTCTACGGCGGGGTGCCCTGGTCGATGATCCTCTTCACCGGCCTGGGGGCAGTCTTCGGCGCGCAGCTCGGACCGCGCGTCGGCCAGTGGGTCGGCCCACGCCGGCTCAAGATCGGCTTCGCCGCCGTCGCCATCGCCGACGGCTGCCTGTTCCTGTTCCAGGGGCTGCGCGCGCTGCACTAGCCACGGATTCCCAGGGCCCGAACGGGTCGACCTCGGCAAGGGCGCAGCCTCTGCAAGGCGCTTCGGCGAGAGCTTGCAGCGCTATCGCTATCCGCTCTGGACCTTCGCGGCGAGCGCCGGCTTCGGCTTCGTCTTGTTCTAGCCGAGGGTCTGTTGCATCGATGCGGCTCGCAGCCACGCGACCTGGTCCGCCGTCGCGTCCCTGGCCCACAGCGCTAGCTCGCGCCTGGTGGTCTTGTTGGAGCTGGCTACGACGCCTCCCGGAGCGAGGGCGCGAACGATGTCACCTGATTGGACGCGCGCGTACGGTATCCTGCGGCGGAACTCGACAGGGTAGAGAGGCTGGATGTCGTCGCAGCAGGCCCAAGCTTTGGTCGGACGAACGCTCGCCGGGCGCTATCGCGTCGAGCGCGTCCTGGGAATGGGCGGGATGGGGATCGTCGCCGAGGTCACCCACCTTCAGCTGGGATGTCGCTTCGCGCTCAAGACGCTGCGAGACGGCGGCGACCTGGACGCCGAGGCGATGGAGCGCTTCCGCCGCGAGGCACGGACGACCGCCCGCCTCGGCCATCCCCACATCGTCGAGGTGACGGATTTCGATACCACCGAAGAGGGAGAGCCCTTCGTCGTGATGGAGTTGTTGGTCGGCGAGACCCTCGGCTGGAGGCTCGCTTCGGGCCCGATTCTGGACGTCGCGGCAGCCGTCGCCATCGGCGTCCAGGTGGCCATGGCGCTGGGAGCGGCCCACGCGAGCGGGGTCGTCCACCGCGACCTGAAGCCCGACAACGTCTTCCTCTGCGCCAAGGGGCCATGGCCGGACTTCGTCAAGGTCCTCGACTTTGGCATGTCCAAGATTCGCGACGCAGCCAGCCTCCGCACCCGGTCGGCGGTGGTGCTCGGCACGCCGCGCTACATGTCGCCCGAGCAGGCAATGGCCCGCTCCGCCGACTGCGACCAGCGCGCCGACGTGTTCTCCC
>JACRCT010000818.1 GCA_016218885.1 Deltaproteobacteria bacterium
CAGTTGTACACAGTGCCAGTTTGGGGCCAGTCTATTCCGAATGCTTCGACAACCCGGACTTCGCACGGACTTCTAGGACAAAACAAAGTCTCGTTGCACGCGAGCTCGATCTCAAAGATGGCGATGTCCTTGACACCGCTGTTGTTCCAGATGGTCGTGTCCGCCCCCGCCACGGCCGATTTCGCCGTGAAAGGTAGCCCGTTGACCATGCCGGTAAGTGGGGTGTCGGGAATCGGCCCGTCGTCCGGTGCGCTGCACGCGCATAGGGCACATGCGAGAAGCGGGAGCAAGGAGACATGAGGACCGAAGAACTGCACGGCTACTTGCACCTTTCTGCTGCGGGAACCACTGCACAGGGGTCGGGAGGAAGGAGAGGAACAGAGCACTGCACGAGATCGAGATCGACCTCTCGGCAGCACTGTCCGCTGGAACAGGTAATCGAGTTGGAGCAAAGAGGTTCGCAGGCGACGCTAAGTCCGTCGGGGGACAGCGTGAACACCGCACACCCGGGGCACGGATCGACACAGGTCTTGATTCGATCACACCAAATCTTGGTTTCACCAGCGTAGTTCAGGCCGCACACCGGCGAGATGCACTGCTTGCTCGCAAGGTCACATTTGCATTCGCCCGGGCACGAGGCGCAGGGCGACACCACCTCAATGGGTTCGCTCTTCGCTCGCACGAAGACACCGCCCACACCGCCCACCGAGCTGAGTCGGAGTTGATAGGCGCCAGGAGCCGCGGTGAGCCGAACAGAACAAGAAACCGGGCCGCCCGGCGGACAACAAGCTCCGTCGCTCGTTCCCCCAGTCGGGATCTTGCAAGCCGGCGGGTCCAGGGGCCGATCGATGCTGTAGAGGCCGACGGTGTCATCCGGCGCAGGATCGGAAACGTCATTCCACGAGATCGTAAGTTGCTCACCCGCGGCAACAACGGTCTGACTCGCGCGAACGGATGCACCGACGTAGGCGATGCCGTGAGCGTCGCCTGCCGCAATACCTCCGATGGCTTGCAAGCGCCAGTGGCCGTCGCTCAGCGGCTTCGGCGTGGGGACCAACGAGGGGAGGGAAGGTGAAGTGCCCCAGACACGAACACTGCCGTCGTGCAGAAGCGCGATGGAATGGCGCCCACCTGCCGCGAGGGTTTTGACGCCCTTCAGGAGGCGGGCAGCGCCGCAACTCGCCCCCGGGGGTAGCGAGGATTCTCCGGACCCTCCCACGCAAACCGGCGTGGAGCCGCCCACCAGGGTTCCGTCACCCAGTTGGCCGGCGCTGTTATCGCCCCACGAAACGACCTCGCCCAGTTTCGTCAGAGCCAAACTATGTGCTGCGCCCGCGGCGACGGACTCATACCCCACGAACGCCGGAGGAGGGAATACCGTAACCCCCGCAAGCACCGGCGTGCGGCTGCAAGGCACTCCATCACAAGTCTCGGATGTCGGTGCGCCGAGTTGGCCCGAGCTGTTGTCGCCCCAGGCATAGGCATACCCGAAGCGGTCCACCGCAAGACTATGAGTACCGCCGGCAGCGATGGCTACGATGCCCGACAGCGGACCGACGCCTGGGAGCGGCCGCGGCACCTGAACCGGCCGGGCGTGATGAGTTGGGGAGCCAGCACCGCCTGCTTGTCCCAAGCTGTTGTCTCCCCAAGCCCAGACCGTTCCATCGGTCGCGAGCGCCAAGCTATGAGAGGCGCCGACTGCCACGGCGTCCATGGGGGGGATCGGAATGGGAGACGAGATGATGGGCGCAGGAGTCGCGCGGCAATTGGGACACAAGTAGTCCGGCGTCAAATCCGCGAGCTTCCCGAAGCTGAGATCTCCCCAACCCCAGACAGTCCCGTCTTCGGTCACTGCGAGGCTGTGGTTAGCCTCGGAACCCGTTGCAACACCGATGACAGTGGGGAGGCCGGCGACCCGCGTTGGGCTCGTCCTCGGGAAGGTGGAATCGGTTCCGAGTTGCCCGTGGCCGTTCGCGCCCCAGGCCCACAAGGAGCCGTCCGGCCGCAACGCGAAGCTATGGTGGGCCCCGGCGGCCACGGACACTGCCCCCAGGTGCGGAATCGCGAGCGCAAATGGCGAGTGGGTGAAGGTGGTCCCAACACCAAGCTCGCCGTCCGCGTTGCCCCCCCACCCGAACACATGGGCGATGCGCGGCAGGGTCACTTCAAAGGCACTTCGACCCGCGGTGAAGGCGTACAAGCGATGTCCCCCCGGCACAACTCCACTGCCGCGTTCGGACGCGAGATCGCGAACTGGAGTGATTGGCATCCCAGTATTGAAAGACACCCAGCTAGTTCCGCTCGTTCCGGCTCGACGGAAGACACCCACCTCGCCACCAACGTACAAGACCGAGGGCGAGTCGGGATCGGATGCGATGGCGTACACGGGAGCATCGGGGAGGCTGGCACACGTTCCAGGAGGCGTACGGTCTGGGGCACAGGCATCTCCGCTGATGGGGCCAAAGTGGTCACCTCGATCTGTGCTTTCCCAGACGTGGCCGACCCCGAAGGCGGCGAGAGCGACCCAAATCACCTCTGGACGGTCGGATTGCACGTGAATGGCGTTGATTCGCCGACCAGGAAGCCCAATCCCGATTTTCTGGAAGGTCAGGCCGTGGTCATCACTCCGCCACAACTCCGACGCAAGCTTGCTAGTCGTGGCAGCGTATACTGTTTGGGCACAATGCTCGTCCACGGTCGCGTGCGGGCCCACTGCGATCGCGGTCAGTCGACCGATGGCCGTGGGCATCCCAAGCTTGGTCCAGAAGGCGGCCAAGTCGAACGGCGCGACGGCGCCCGGGTCGAAGGGCGCACAATAGGGCGATCTGCTCTCGCGGTGCCTGTACAGGCGAGTCGTGCCAGCGTAGATACATGTCGCGTCACTTGGGTCCATGATGAGCGGCGCGACGAACTCGCGCTCCTCGCTCGAATCAATCCCGCTGGTCCGTTCGGTGAAGCTTCCGGTCAGGCCATCGCATGAGTACACGACACCGAGGTTCTGAGTCGTGGAATAGGCAGTGGTCGGGTCTTCGAAGTCGATCGCGGAAAAGCCGCCGTCCCCGCCACGAACTCGAGTCCACCCCGGCGCATTGAGCGGGAGGGCGAGGACGCCGTTGTCCTGCGCGCCCGCCAGCAAGTTCCCATGCGCGACCGCCCCCCGGGCGAACTCGGTAATAGGCAAGTTCTCGTTCAAGGGAGTGAACGACGCGCCCCAATTAGTCGTTCGATAGACCCCGCCGTCATTTCCGACGTAGAAAGCATCAGAACGGCCCGGCAAGAACGCCACCGCATGTTGGTCGACATGAAGTTTCTCCCCGTCCAGGCTCAAGTCGATCCAATGCCCGCCGCCGTTACTCGTCTTGTAGAGCCGAACCGTAGCAGCAAGCACGGTATTCGGATTCCCGGGTGCTACCCCGATGTCAAGATTGTAGCCGCACTGGCCCCCCGGACGATCGCCGCTCACGCCGCACGCGTCCTCGGGATCAAAGCCGCCCTCGGGAGACCGATCCTGCCAATCCGAGCATCTGCGCTCCGAAGCGAATACCCAGACGTTGCCGGCGCGTTCTGCGATCGCATAGAGCATGGGAAACGGGCTAGCTCCACCCACGACCGGCGCAGTCGCCAGCGCCAGGCGAACCCGAGCGACAGAAACGGGGAACGCGGCGCAGAGGCTCCAGGATAGTTGCGTGGTTCCGCTCGAGTAGACCCGGGTCTGGTACAGTCCGGACGCCAATTCGGTCACCGCGGCATACACGGTGTCGGTCACTGGGTCGACCGCCACATCGGTCACACGTTTCTTGGCGTTCGCCGGAAAGGGAAGTCCGATGGACTCCAAAGCCCATGTTTCCCCATCATCGTAGCTGATGGCTAATCCGCGGTCCGTAGCCGCGTAGATTCGCCATGGCGCCTTCGCGTCGAACGCTATGCGCCCGATGTGGGTTTGGGAAATCACCATCTTGTCAGGTGTCGTGCCGGGCGGGTCCTGCACGAGGTCCCAGGTCACGCCGGAATCCGTTGACTTCAGAATGCCAAGGCCGGTGTAACTCGTTCCGCCGTTCTGCTCTCCCAGGCCGACGAAGACGTGCGCCGGGTTGCGCGGCTTCAACGCAAGTGCCCCTACTGGCAGACTCGGTTGACTGTCGGTGGCAAGCGGACTCCACGTCTTTCCACCATCCTGAGTCTTCCACGGTCCGCCCCCCATGGTCCCGATGTAGACCGTGTCACCGGTCCGGTCACTCGGGTCGACAGCGATGGCCGTCACGCGTCCGGCACTCGGTAGCGGCCCGTTGTACGCAAAGTCGCCTTCCACGACGGGGTGTGGCGCCACCAAGCTCCAGTTCCGCTCAAACGCGGTTGAGAATGGCACAGGCCCCTCCATCAACCGGCGTTGCTCGAGCGCGTTGGCGTAGGCGTCCGGCGGGATCACGCCGCTCGCCCCAGCGCGGACCTCGATCTCGTGCCCGACCCGGTCGGTAGGGGCATCATGTTCTCTGCGGCAGGTATCTCCCGGCGCCACCGGCTCCGGACACGGAGCGCACTTGCCCCCAACAAAGATGGATGCCGAGTCGCAGCGGCAGTCGAAGGTGCCGACTTGGTTCTGGCAGGTCGAACTCGTGGGGCAGGCTCCCTGGCCTGCGCACTCATCGACGTCGAGACAGTACTTCCCATCGCCGGAAAAGCCAGCATCACACGCGCATTGCGGAGTACCGGAAAGGTCGGGCGTGCACGTGGCGAAACGATGGCATCCGCCATTGGCCAGCAAACAGCGATTGTTGAATCGGCACCTCCCGTACGCGAAGGAGAACCCCTCGACGCATTCGCAAGTCCGGTAGCCAGGTGCGCGAATCGGTACCGAAATGTCCGGCGTGTTGATGTCCGGACCGGGAATCGTCACCCACGTCGTCGTCAGATTGCAGATCTCGTTCGCATGGCAATCGGCATCACTCGTGCAAGTTGTGGGCAGCAGGTCGAACGGCTTGGTGTCCACCGGCAGGTTCCCACCGACCAGCACAACCTCGTCGATGACGCAGCGACCGGACATTCCGGGGGTGACCGGTGCGGCGATGCAGTGGGGCGTGCCGTTCCCCGGTTTGTCCGCGACCACTACTATGTACGTTAGCGTTGGATACAGTCCGGGGGCGACGTTCTTCCCAGTGAAGTCCGTGCCGTTCCACTCCACGGAAACCGTGCCGTCCTGGGACCCGACCCCGGTAATCTTCGGCAAGCGGATTTCGCTCACTGCCTGCGCGACGAGCACGTTGTGGAACGAGTCGCGAATCTCACGGCGCAGCACCACCGTCTTCGTTTGGCCGTTGCCCCCGGTCGTGGGCGTGTGACGGACGCGAACCTCTGCGGTCTGCACGTTGGGAGTCCCAGAACCCAACACCAGGAACTCGGGGCGATCTGACAGCTTGTTGACCGTCAGTACAGCGTTCGGCCCGACGAGCGGAGTCGTCGGAGAGATCTGCGCAACCTTGAAGGCAAGCGGGCTACTCGGCGGCGAGGCGTTCCCCGCCTCGTCTCGCGACGACGCCACGAGCGAGTGGACTCCCACGGCGAGCCCGCGCGGCGGCGCGAACAAGAAGATGCCTCGCTGCGTCGTTGTCGTTCGCCCAAGGAAGACCCCGCGATCCTCCAACGACACGGCCGAGTTGGGCTCGGCATTCCCGATGATCACCAGGGGCGTCTGCGCTGAAACGACCGCTCCAGACTGCGGGAACGAGAAGGTCGGGGCCGCCGGGACGGCTGTGTCAATGACCACATCGACCCCACGGGACGGCGGCGACCGCTGCCCGGCGACCGTCGCTATTGCAGTGAGCGTGTACCTCCCGTTGGGGAGCGGCAAGCCGGACTGCAGGGCGAACCCGCCAGCAAGATCCGCTGTCGTCGTCCCCAACGACTGCGCGCCTGCGAGAATCTCGAGTCCAGCGTGGGGCGCGGACTTTCCAGCTACCAGCAGGCGCGAGGTGTTGACCCGCTGTCCCTCGGCGGGGACCAGGATCTCCGGTGCGGGTGGCGCCGTGCAGCCAGGCGCCATCTTGAACAGCCAACCGTTCGGGGCGCCGTACGGGTAGCTATCCACGACGTCCGGGCTGTTCGAATCCATTCCTGGGGAGAACAGGTGGGTGGTGCAGTCATGTCCCCAATAGTTGCCTTGGCGGTAGGTGGCAGATGTAGGTCGAGGGTCGGAGACCTCCATGGCGTTGAAGCCGAAAACCCGCTGGCCGCTCGCGGCAATGTTGTTGTGGAAGACGACCTGGGCACCGCTCAAGACCAGCCCTATCTGGCCTTCGATGGTGCTGTCGCTCAACTCCACGACGCTCGGAGAATCAAGCCGCATTCCGATGCCTGCCTGGGAGACCATGACGGCGCGTATCACGCCGGTCGTATTCCCTACCACCGCAATCGCCTGCCCGTCGACGCGCCGAAGCTCGACGCCCATGATGGCGACATTCGGGCTCGCCCCGACGATGATCCCCGCTTCCCCGCCCTCCGCAACCACACCTTCGACGACAGCGTTCGCCTCCAGGGTGAGCGTGGCGATGGTTCCTTGCGCCGGCGCAATCGCTTGCACGCTTCTGGCCTGAAGCCCCTCCCCTTGCGAGGCCTGGATCCCGATGTACGCATTCTGGATCGCGACCTCTCGAAGGCGGGTGGCGCTTCCCCACGCGACTCCTATCCCGGCCGCGGCGGGCGACCCCGCGCTTCCAATCTGCACCCGGCTGACGGTGATGTCCGAGCTCCTGAATGCCGAGATGCCGAAGTCGGCGTTGAGGATGGAGCAGTTCTGGATGCTCACATGGGCCCGCCTGCTCGCGAGAACCCCCACCCCGATCCGGTTCGTCGCATCCCCGACCTGGTGCCCGCCACAATCGAGCGTCATGCCGTCCGCGTCGATAGAGATCGATCCCGCGGGGGCGAGCAGTGTGCATGTCGCCGTGGTCGCGTTCCACGCCGCGACTGGTGCTATGCAGGTCGCCGGCGTCAGTGGAGTCGATGCGTGGCGGGTTTGCAGAACGACCGAATGCGGGTTCGTGAGGTCCTGCTGAAAGACCACCTCGCCGGCGCCAGAAGCGGTGAGAGCGGTTCCGCCACCAAAGGTGTCCTCGTACTTGAGGTAGACGTGGCCTGGGTCCAATCCCGAGACCACCACCCTCGTCGTCCCAGCCGAGGCGCTGAACCTCATGAGGACCGAAATCTCGCCTCCGCTCACGTCTAGGGTGACGGGCGCGTCGGTCGTCACCTGCGCATCGAACGACGGGCAAGTCGTCAGGTCGAACTGCGTCTTTGTCCCGGCGTCATGGCAGCGCTCGACGAGCACGAAGGGGCTGAAGTGGCTCGTCTGGCCCTCGATGGCGCCATCCTGGAGGTGCCGAGTGGGGAGCCTGGTCCAGCGCCCTGCCGCTTGGGTGGCCCACGCGAGCAACAGGCGTCGCGGGGTCGCCCCGAGATCGTTGGGACGGAACCGCAGGGTCACCGGCTGGAGAAAGCGGAGCCCGTGCGGCCCGAGCTCGAAGCTTCCGTCCTTGCCGCCTGGGGCGCCCGCGGGCCCAGTCGCCGCCGTCAGCCTCTGAGGGGACACCAGGGCACCCTTGGGGATCTCGAGTTCGAGGGTTCCGGTCCTTGTGGCAAAGCTCGCTCGGCCACCCTCGGCGCCTATCTCGGGGCTGACACCCAGGACCGCAGACGTCTCGTCGGCTCCGGCGTCCGCGACGAAGAGGGCCGGGCCGGGCGCCCCGCCGTCGACATTCAGCGGTGGGAGCGTCCCCTCGCCCTCCGCGGGGTCTTTCGCACAACCGACGAGTACGAAACCGAGCACCACGAAAGCAACAGCGCAAAGGCCACTTCGCTCCATGCGAGCTACCAAACTTCGCTCCGTGCGAGCTGCCAAGGGTCCCTCCCAGTGAAGAAACTGGCGATGATGGTACAGAAGCCTGGGGGGTCGGGCAAGCGAGGCCTGGGATTCCGCCGACCAGATCGAGGCGCCCGTCGCCGTTGAGGTCCCCGAGGGCAAGTGACTCCGAGCACCGCCAGGCTGAGAACTCGACCGGGGCCCCGACCGTCGCCGTTGTTGACGAGGACGATGCCACCAGAACCAGAACGATGTCCGGCTTCCCGTCGCCGTTCAGGTCGCCCACCCCACACCAGCGCCCCACCGGTCCGGGAACTTCAAGTTCACCGCACGCAGGAAGCGAACGTGCCGTCTCCCCTGTTCGTGCTCGTGCTGACCGCCCCGTCGCTGGTGACCACATTTTCCGCTTGACCTCCGCCCGGTCCGTCGCTTAATTGGCCGCCCTTTCTCCAACCAAGAGGGACCACGTCATGGGAAAGAAGGCAGCCAGGCAGGTCGACCCTGCGGCGAACGAGCTCAAGGTCCAGCGGGCGAAGAACGTCGTCGCGCATCTGCACGAGGTCTGGACCAAGGGCGAGGATGTCGCGTGGGAAAAGGGGCAGGACTACAACTCCATCGTCGACGAGGCGCTCGCCAAGGCGCTCGGCTTCCGCTACACGCGTGAGCTGATGGCCCACGAATTCTGCGCCGACTACTCGCAGGCGACCCTCTCCGCCTACGGTCGGGTCGCGAAGGCCTTCACCCAGGAGCAGGCTCGGAAGTACAAGGTCACCAACCTCGGCAAGCTGCTCGAGTACCAGAGCGTGGCCCACGCCGGCCCCACCACTGGCGATCCCGGGCAGTTCCCCATCCGCGTCCCAGGGAAGAACGGAACCACCAGCGACATGCCGTTCTCCGCGTGCTCGACCCGCGACATCAGTGCCGCCATCGCGAGCTTCAAGGGCCCCAGGGAAGGACTCCCGCCTGAGGCGCTCGACCTCAAAGGCAAGGTCGCCGCCGCCCTGACCGCC
>JACRCT010000790.1 GCA_016218885.1 Deltaproteobacteria bacterium
CGCGCTGGGCCGACCGATGGCTCGGCTCAGCTTGGAGTTGCACTCCAGGATCACCCCTCCTGGGCCGACGACGGCCGCGATGTCAGGCAGCGCCTCCAGGAAGGCCCGCAGCGTCGCCTCGCTGGTGGCGAGCGCGGCGCGGCTGGCCGTCACCGCCGCCTCGCTGCGCCGCCTCTCGGTGACGTCTTCGAAGAGCGCCACCATCTCCCGCTCCCCGGTGGCTACCGCGTGGACCGAGAAGGCACCGGCAATCTGCTGGTCGGCGTAGACGACGTGCTCGGTCTCCCAGGGCTGGCCGGAGCGCACGACTTCTCGGTAGCGCTCGGGGACGCCACTCCCGGCCAGATCGGGGAAGGCCTCTTCGATCACCCGGCCGATGAACTGCCGATTCTCCACCTTCAGGATGCGGTCGGCCGCCGGGTTGGCGCCCGTGAAGACGAGCCGCCCATCGGGCTCCAGGCGATAGAAGTGCGCGCCGAGGGGGAGCGCGGCGAAGACGTCACGCCAGCGGCGCCCGAGCTCCTCCATCCCCGTGGCGGTCGATGCTGGGATCCCGCGGTGGTCGGTCATGCCCCCTCCTCCGAATGGGGGAGCAACCTAGCATCCCTTCGCCTTTGAGTCTTGCGGGTGCTTGCCTCACATACTCTTCGTGCGTTCAGTGGCTCAGCCGACAGCAAAACCCAGCACCTCCCCCGCGCCCGCCTTGGCGCACCCAAGGCTGCGACTCAGTCCGGGGGAGCGAGAAAGTCCCGCAGCAGGACGTTGACTCGCTCCGGACGCTCGAGGTTCGGTGCGTGCCGGGTGGCGCCCACCACGACTCGCTTGGCACGGCCCTCCAACCGCCTCAAGACACGGTCCGACAGCGAGAGGGGGAAGACGAGGTCCTTCTCCCCCCAGATCAGCAGCGTGGGCGCGGTGGGGGTGGGGATGGAGGCGGCCCTCTCCAGCTCGGCCAGGGCCGCGTCCATCACGGCTCGAGCCTCCGTGCGACGCTTCTCGTAGAGCTCCTCCACCGCCTGCCTCGCAGCGAAGTCGGGTATCCAAGGCGGGTCCTGGAATCCCAGTGCGAGCACCCGCCGCACCCCCGCCACCGTGCGCGGCGCGAAGAGATCCGCGGCGTTCTCAACCCGCTCGCGCTCGCAGAGCGCCTTCATGTCGGCCGAGGTGTAGGTCGCGCCGGGGCTGCCAATCATCACCAGGCGGTTGACGCGCTCGGGGTGGTAGGCCGCCAGCATCCAGGCCACGAAACCGCCATAGGAAAGCCCCACCACGTCGACCCGCTCGACGCCGAGACGGTCGAGCAGGGCCAGCAGCGCCGCCGTCTGGTGGTGGATCCCGTAGTCCTTCCGGACCGAGGTGGAGCTTCCCGACCAGAGCAGGTCCGGGACGATGAGCCGGTGATTCCTGCCCAGCAGCGTGACCTGCTCGTTCCAGTGCCAGACGGCGTTGGGCCCGTACCCGTGCACGAGCAGGATGGGGCTCCCGCTCCCCCCGTCCCAGAACGAGAGCGTGTCCTCGCCAAGAACCGCCTGCCGCTGGCTGAGCCCGGCGGAGCGGAAGGTGCGCTCGAAGCTGGCGCGCTTCAGCCGTATGTAGTTGCACCCCGTGGCCCCGAAGAGCAGCCCCACCAGGGCGAGGCGCAGCCCCCACCTGCGCAGGCAGTTGCGGTCGGGTTCGGGCATCCCAGGGTGCATGCACGGCTCAGTATCTGACAGGACTCGTTGGGTGTCGCGGTCGGCGCAAGCGCCAGCCCACCGCCCGTCAGAACCGGCCGGTGGCGACCAGCCCCGCTCCCGAGGGAAGCACCAGCGGAGCCGCTCCCAGCTCCAGCGGGCTCGAGGGTTGCTCCGCCGGCCGGGCGAAGACACCCCCGGAAACCGCCGGGCGGTCGAGCCAGTACAGGAGCGCCCCGATGGCAAGAAGCCCGGCACCTGCTCCGGTGCTCACTTGAGCCGCCGTCCGCCAGCGATCGCGCGCTCGCACCGCGTCGCCGTACTGGAGCAGCTCCTGGGGGCCGATGTTCCTGGCTTGCTTGGCCTCCAACACGTCCTCTGCCACACCTTGGCGGTCGTAGGCTGCGGCGGTACACGCCCCGCCCGCCAGGAGCGCTGCGGCCCCAACGCCTAGCACGGTCCAGGAGACGACCCGCTGTCCGGTCCGCTCCATCGCTGGCGCGATTCCGGTCTGCTTTCCGCGCTCGAGGACCACCTCACCCGTCCAGGCCTGCAGCCCACGGCGAATCAGCGTTACGGCATGAGGACCGGAGGGAAGCTCGAGCGCCTCGCGCAGCGGCACCTCTCCGACGAGCCGGCCATTCACGTAGATCTCCGTCCCCGCCGGCGCCTCGACCGAAAGCCGCCCGGCGCGCTCCTTGAGCGGCAGGTCGAGGCCCGCGGGAGGGCCCGGAACGAGCTCCAGTTCGCGCTCCTCGGCGTGAAACCCTTCAGCGGTGACCCGGACTCGATGTCGCCCCGGGTCCAGCTCCCCGATGAACGGTGCGTCGACCGGCGGCTCGTCGTCGATGGCGACGCTCGCCCGAGGGGCCTGGGTCGTGACCATCAGACGAGCTCGCGCCGCCTTGGGAGGCTCGATCTTGGGCGCCACGGAGACCACCGGCACGAGCCGCGCGGCAACCGCCTCGAGCTCTGCCAGCGCATCGGCCGCTTCGGCTCGCCGACTGGCGGCTCCCTTGGCTTCCAGGTAGGCGCGGTAGTGCACGATCGCCCGGTCGAGCGATTCCCGCTGGCGCAGCACGTAGAACTGCTTGCGCTCGGCTTGGGCCATCGAGAAGAGGATCGCGGGCAGCGGTGCCAGCCGGTACGCCTCCTCGAACGCCTCCACCGCCGCGTCGAAGCGGCCCGAGTCGTACGCCTGAGCCCCCGCCTGAAAGAAGGCCTTGGCCTTGTCGCTGGCAGCTGCGGGCACGCTGAGCTGAAGCGCCAAAAGGCCGACGAAGAGGGAGAGCCTGGGTCGGGTCACGGGAGCACCGCCCTGCCCCGCAGCACCCGAACGTTCTGGTTGTCCACCACTGCGAGGTCTCCCACCCCGTCGCCGTCCAAATCGCCGGCGGCGATGCCAGTGCCGTCTGCGAGCCCTTCGAGGAGCAGATCGGGCCTCCCAAGCTCTCGCCGGGAAGTCGCCCGAACCCGCTTCACAGCTTCTTTGGTGACATAGACCAGCGAGAAAGAAGCTTGGAGCCCGTCGCGGACCGCTACCAGGGCACGCACCCCTGGCTCGAGAAGGCTCAGCGCCTCGATCGGGAAGAACCCCGTTCCGTCGTTCCAGAGCACGACGGCCTCCTCCCGGCCATTGGCGAGCAGCACCTCCGGGAAGCCGTCGCCATCGAGGTCGGCGGTGGCCAGGGTGCCGCTCGTCGTCGGCAGCAGTGGCAGCACGATCGAGCCGAGCTCCGTCCACGCCCCCGAGGCCCCGGAGAGCCGGCCCATCCGCAGAAGGCTGTGCGTGGGCTTGGCGTCCTCCTCCTCCAGGTTGACAGGCCCTACCGTGATCACCATGAGCTCCACGAGGCCATCGCCGTCCAGGTCGGCGCTGTTCAGGAGCACGGGCCAGTCGCCGGCGGGAAAGAGAAGAGGGACGGCAAGCTCGGCCGGCTTGCCCAGCTGCCCGGAGCCGTCCGGCGCCAACCACGAGGTGATGCCCAAGGTACCGTCGCCGATCTCCCGGTACGCCAGCACCAGGACGTCTGCCGGTCCGCCTCCGATCAAGCGGCCCGTGGCGAGCAGCAGGGGCACATCGCGCTCATCGGTGGCCCCCTGCGTCAGCAGGCTGGGGGCCAGCGGCTGGCGGTCCGAAGACCCGAAGAAGATCGAGACGGTCGACCCGGCCTCGGCGCGTTCAGGGGTGGAGAGCACTACCACCTGGGGCATGGGCGCGGAGACGTCGATGGCGGTCACCTGGGCGACCGCCTCGATCTCCCCCACCTTCGCGCCTGGCTGCGGAACGCCCCCGACCACCCCGAAGGCGCCGAAGAGCCCGTCCTTGGCGGGCTTGGCGGAGGTGGGCTGCGCGTAGAGGATGTCGGTCACCAGGTCGCCGTCCAGGTCGCCCACCACCAGGTGGGACACCCTTCCCTCGGTGGGGATCGTCGAAGGCACCAGCTTCCCCTCGGGCGTGCCGTTGAAGAAGTCGAGGTCGATCGAGTCGGAAGCAGCCGCGACCACGTCGGGAAGCCCGTTGCCGTTGAGATCCACGATGGCCGCGTGTGTCCAGGCCCCCAGGAGCGCGCGGGGTATCTGGGAGTAGCAGGGGATGGGCGGGAGCACAGGCAGGGCGGTGCTGAGGGCGATCGAGGTTGGGAACACGTAGTCGGGACGAGCGTCGGAGTTGAGCTCGC
>JACRCT010000810.1 GCA_016218885.1 Deltaproteobacteria bacterium
GAAGTTCCCCTTCGAGAAGGCCCGGGAGATCATCCCCGCCGCGCTGGCGCCTCTCGGGCCGGAGTACGGCAAGGTGATCAAGGAGGGGCTCGACCCCGCCAGCGGGTGGATCGACGTCTACCCGAACAAGGACAAGGAGAGCGGGGCGTTCTGCTCCAGCGTCTTCGGTGTCCACCCCTTCGTGAAGATGAACTACATGGACGACATGGACGGGCTCTCCACCCTCGCCCACGAGTACGGCCATGCGCTGCACAGCCACCTGGCCTGCTCGAGCCAGCCCTACGTCAACTCCAGCTACACGATGTTCGTGGCGGAGATCGCCTCGACGTTCAACGAGAAGATGCTCAACGACCACCTGCTCAAGGTGGCCAAATCCAACGAGGAGAAGCTCTACCTGCTCAACAAGCGGGTCGAGTCGATCCGCACCACGATCTACCGCCAAGCGCTCTTCGCCGAGTTCGAGCTGGCGGTGCACTCCGCGGCGGAGAAGGGAGTCCCGCTGACCGCGGGCTTCCTCGACAAGACCTACGCCGATCTGATCCGCTCCTACTACGGCCCCGACTTCTCGGTCGGGCAGAACGACGAGCTGGAGTGGGCGTACATTCCGCATTTCTACTACAAATACTATGTGTACTCATACGCCACGGGCCTGTCCTCCGGCCTGGCGCTGGCGGAGAAGGTGGGCACGGGGGACGCCAAGGCGCGCGATGCCTACCTGGGAATGCTCAAGGGCGGCAGCTCCAAGCCACCGCTCGAGCTGCTCAAGGGTGCGGGCGTGGACCTGACCCGCCCCGAGGCGGTCGAGGCCGCGGCACGGCTGCTCGACCGTACCGTGACCGAGATGGAGAAGCTGCTGCCGAAGAAGTGAGAGGCGAGTCGTTCCGGGCCTGTGACGGCGGGGGGCGGGTCCCTCTGCGCCACCTAGGAGGAGTCGATGTTGAGCTACAGCCAGCAGGGTTTCGCGAGCGCGGCAGGCAGCATCGCCCACGCCGATGCGCAGCGCGCCTACATGTCGCGGGTCTACCTCTGGATGTTCGTGGGGCTGGGGGTCACCGGCGCCACGGCGTTCGCGACCGCGACCCATGAGGCGATCCTCGTCCCGGTGATGAGGAGCTTCTGGATTCTCCTGATCGCCGAGCTCGGGCTGGTCTTCGCGCTCTCCTACCTCGCGCCGCGGCTGAGCGCGCCGGTGGCAGGGCTGCTGTTCCTGGTCTACTCGGCGCTCAACGGCCTGACGCTCTCGGGCATCTTCCTCATCTACCGGCTGGGGACGATCACCGACGCCTTCGCCATCACCGCGGGAGTCTTCGGGGCGATGAGCCTCTATGCCACCGTGACCCAAAAGGACCTGAGCGGGTGGGGGACTTTCCTCTTCATCGGGCTGCTCGGGGTCCTGGTGGCGGGCGTGGTCAACCTCTTCATGCGCAGCGACCTCATGGGCTTCGTCATCTCCAGCTCGTGCGTGGTGGTCTTCGCCGGCCTGACTGCCTACGACACCCAGAAGCTGCGTCGCCATTTCTCGGCTGCCTGGGCAGGCGGCGGGGTGGGCAGCCTGGCGATCGTGGGCGCCCTCACCCTCTATCTCGACTTCATCAACCTGTTCCTGGCGATCCTGCGTCTGCTGGACCGCCGCCGCTAGGCCGGCAGGGCGGCGAGGGCCCCTATGATCCGCTACTACAAGATCGAGTCCGGGAAGATCGTGGAGAGCTCGACCCCCGGCCCGGCCGCGGTGTACGTCGCGCCCACCGAGGCCGAGTCCAAGGAGCTGATCGAGGTCCACAAGATCGACCCGCACAACCTGCAGTCAGCGCTCGACCCCGACGAGATCGGCCGCTTCGAGGTCGAGGATGATCACATCGCGCTGATTCTCAAGCGCCCCTGCAACTACTCCAGCAAGGACAACTTCCTGTTCCGGGTGATGTCCGCGGGGGTGTTCCTCTTCAAGGAGAAGCTGATCGTCGTGCTGGCCAGCGACATTGGCCTCTTCGAAGGGAAGCAGGCCATCCGCACCGCCAACCTCCAGGACGCGCTCCTGCGGATGATCTACGTGATCATCAACCACTTCATGGGGCACCTGAAGGTCATCAACATGTTGTCCGACTCGCTCGAGCAGAAGGTGAATACCTCGATCGAGAACAAGCATCTGCTGAACATGTTCACGCTCGAGAAGAGCCTCGTGTACTTCTTGAGCGCCATCAACGACAACTCCTCGGTGATCAGCAAGCTCAAGTCGAACGCCGCAAAGATCGGCTTCACCCCCGAGAACCTGGAGCTGCTCGAGGACATCATCATCGACAACCTGCAGTGCCTGACGCTGGCCCAGACCTACTCCAGCATCCTCTCCGGCCTGATGGACGCGCGGGCCTCGCTGGTCTCCAACAACCTCAACGTGATGATGAAGAACCTCAACGCCATCGTCATCGCGGTGGCGGTGCCGAGCTTCTTCGCCGGCGTGGGGGGGATGAGCGAGTTCTCGACCCTCCTCGGCGGCAACCACCTTGCCTTCGGCTATCCGCTGTTCCTGGGGGCGATGGCCGGCCTCGGCATCGCCGTCTACTTCCTCATCAAGAGGTTGGAGAACAACTAGCCATCAGGCTCCAGGCTTCAGGGTTGGGGCGCCAGATCGAGCTCGACCTTGGGGGCGGGCTCCTGCCGGCCGTGCGTCACCAGGCGCCGGGCCATGGTGAAGAGCACCTGGAGCTTCCCGGTGCGCGGGTGAACGAACTCGGCGTGCTCCGGGTGCAGGCGGATGAGCACCAGATCGCTCTGCTCGGGACCGTCCGGGAACCAGGCCTTCCACGACGGGCTCCACATCCTGCGGATGGTCTCGCGGTCGTGCACGAGCTCGCCGGTGCCCGAAACCGAGACGTAGGTGGGGGTATGGCCGCCCTGATAGAGCGCGACCCCGCAGTGGGCGTCGTTCTCCAGGTCGGCGACCTTGGCCGTCCGCTCCGAGGTGGCAAACCACAGCCCGTCCTCGACCGATCGCGCCTGGAGGGCCATCGGCCGAGTGTGGAAGTGGCCGTCGCCTCCTCGCGTGGTGAGGAGCGCGGTGTCGAACTGTTGTAAGAGCTGCTGCAATTCTTCGATTCCGGCGTCAGCCATCGGAGGCCTCCAGACGGGTGGTAAGGTAGGCATCCGCCGAGAGTCCCGTTCAAAACGGGCTGCGCCCCTCTGGCGAGCAGATTAGGAATGGGTCAGACAAGGGGCTGGGCGGCTCGTGGACAGGTCAGCAAGAGGCCGCGGCGGCGGTCGAGAGGTCGGACATGGCAGAAGAGAAAACCCAAACGCCCAAGCACGTCTTCTGTGTCCGCAACCACTGCGAGAAGGCCGCGGACGAGCACCTTGGTTGTCCCTACTGCTTCGGGAAGCGTCGCGAGGTCGTCGAGGGTGGTGAGCGCAAGGAATTCTGTGACTTCGACCCGGAGAAGGACCCGACGAGCTTCGGGTTCCCCGAGGGGACGACCCGAAGCCTCAAGGGATAGGGCCCGCGCCGGGTCAGCGCCTGTGCTCTCTGGCCCTCGAGGCCGAGGCAAGACGCGCGCCGTCCCAAGCAGCTGCGCGCGACGCGAATGCGACACTTGTGAGCACCGCTTGGTCCCGGTACCTTAGGCGCCGGATCAACGCCCTGAGTTCGCGCAGCCGGTCGGAGGGTCAGGTGCAGCGCGTCGGTCGTTACCAGCTCGTGCGCAAGCTCGCCAGCAGAGGCTTGGCCGAGGTCTACCTCGCCGAGGCGGAAGGTCCAGGCAGGCCCGAGAAGAGCCTCGTCCTCAAGCGCATCCTGGCCCCGTTCGCCGAGCAGGAGGCGTTCTCGGCCGAGGCGCGCATCGCCGCGCAGCTGGGGCACCCGAACCTCGCGCAGGTCCTCGACTTCGGTGAGGCAGAGGGCTCGTACTACGTGGCCATGGAGCATGTCGACGGGCTCAGCCTGCGCCAGCTCATCCGCTGGTCCATGCTGGAAGAGCAGCCGTTGCCGCACACGCTCGTCGCGCGCATCCTCTCGCTCTCGTGCGAGGGGCTGGCCTACGCCCACGAGTTCGCCGACCCGGACCCAGGCCAAGAGC
>JACRCT010000811.1 GCA_016218885.1 Deltaproteobacteria bacterium
GACGAAGCCGAACGGTTGGCCCGAGGGATCTCGCACCAGGCCCAGAGAGTGCTCCATGGGAATCAGCTCGCCGGCCGGAGTCCGCGCCCGCCCGCGGATGCCGCGCGCTGCCCCGCTGGCCAGGACCTTGTCGCGGAAGTTCGTCGCCACGGCGACGTCGATGTTTTCGACGAACTCGAAGGCCTTCCGGCCAATCATGTCCTTCTTGGAGCTCAGGCCCATGAAGCGCCAGGCGGCCGCATTGCACTCGATGATCACGTCATCGAGCGAGCTCACGCAGATGCCGTCGGGGGAGGCCTCGAGGATGGCCCGGACGAGGTCCCTCTCGTGTCGCAAGGCCTGCTCGGCGTGTACGCGCTCGGTCACGTCGCGCATGAGAGTGAAGACCCGCACCACCCGCTCGGCCACGGCGTCGTAGACCGGCCGGGAATGCACCTGCAGCCAGTACTCCTCACCGTCAGCGGCCACCGTGCGCAGCTCGGCAACGGTGGGTTCGTTGCGC
Source organism: Deltaproteobacteria bacterium (assembly GCA_016218885.1). Classification (GTDB taxonomy): domain Bacteria; phylum Myxococcota; class Myxococcia; order Myxococcales; family UBA5297; genus JACRCT01. Next base: position 503 of record JACRCT010000811.1, read on the forward strand.
AGGCTGCGCCGCACCAGGTCCTTGAGCTTTGCCTTGCCCTCGGCATCGAAGAGGGCGAGCCAGGCTTCGGTCGAGGTGAGCGAGTGCACGGCGAAGCCGCTCGCCAGGCCGTTCCGGGCGCCGGTGGACCACTCGAAGCTGAACCGGCCCTTGGCGTCGACGGCCCAGGAGCAGGAGAAGTCGGCGCAGAGCTCGGAGACGATGCGGTAGCGCAGCTCCGACTGGCGCATCGCGGTCTCGGCGCGCCGCCGCCCCACCGCGTGCGCCAGCATCCTCACCGCCTCGGAGAGGAAGGCGGCGGCAGAGGGCGGCCAGGCGCGCTCACGCACCAGTACGAAGGTGCCCTCGGCGCGGCTGTCCACGTGCAGCGCCGCGACGATCGTCGCCCCGGCGAGGACCCCGTCCGCTGCCGTGTCGAGGATGCCGGCGGGGAACCCCCGCCCATCGCCCGCCGACAACAAGGGGCCCGTCGCCGCGACCGGCATCTTCCCACCGCGCGCGGGCAGCGGCTCATCCCGGTCCTTGCCCGCCGCGGCCATCCACTCCTGAGCGCAGGTGAACTGGTCCTTGTCGAGCACCAGCAGCAGGGCCCGGCTGGCCTCGAGCCGGCTGCCCAGGAGCGCGAGGAAGCGCTCGAGCAATACGGGCTCGATGAGCTGGTCGTTGGCGAGGATGCGCCAGGCTTCGGCGCGCAAGGCATCGAACTCGAACGGCACGAGGCACTCCCTGTCCTTGGCCTCGTAGCACGCTCCGTCCCGCTTCGCCAGCAGCGGTTTGTCACCTCGGGACGGTGCCCCTCACACGAAAGGGAGGACCGCCGTGGTGTGGACGTCGAGGCCGCGCTCGGTGAGCCGCACGTGGGCTCCCGAGAGCAGCGCCAGGCCCCGCGCGTGGAGACCCTGGGCGGCGTCGAGGAAGGGGGCCGGGTCCATCCGCAGGCGGGCACACGCCTCCCCGAGGTCGACTCCTTGGACCTGGCGCAGGCCGATCGCCAGCAGCTCGCGGAGGAGGGTCGGCGCGTCGAGCTCCTCGCTCCAGGCCTCGGGTAGCCGGCCCGCCTCGACGTCGGCGAAGTAGCGGGCGGGTGCGCGGTGGTTGCCCCAGCGGCGCCCGCCCTTCCAAGGTTCGGCGGGGTCCGCCAGGGCGAAGCCACAAGCGCCGCATCCCAGGCCGAGGTACTCGCCGCCGGTCCAGTAGAGCCGGTTGTGGCGGGCCTCGAGGCCCGGGCGGCACCAGTTGGAGATCTCGTAGCGGCGGTAGCCCGCCTCCGAGAGCGTCGCCGAGATGGCCTGGGACATCTCCCACTGCTGGTCCTCGTCAGGCACCGCCACCCGGCCCTCGCGGGCTGCGCGCGCCATGGGCACGTCGACCGCCAGGTGCTCGAGCGTCAGGGCGTAGCAGGACAGGTGCTCGGGGCCGAGCCCGGCGGCAGTGGCGGCATCGGAGCGGGCCGTCGCGAGGTCCTGGCCCGGGCAGCCGTGGATGAGGTCGAGGGCTACGTTGTCGAAGCCAGCGTGGCGCGCCGCCTCGAAGGCCGCCACGGCTTCGCGTCCCGAGTGCTCGCGGCCCAGGCGGGCGAGCACCGCGTCGTCGAAGGATTGGACGCCGATGGAGATGCGGTCGAAGCCCGCGGCGCGCAGTTCGGCGAAGCGCGCCGCGTCCGAGGCGCCGGGGTTGGCTTCGAGGGTCGTCTCCGTCTCCTGCCGGGGCGCGAACGAGACGTGGCGGCGGATGGCTGCGACGGCGCTCGCCACGGCCTCGGGGGCCCACAGCGACGGGGTCCCGCCTCCGACGTAGAGGGAGCGGGCGGTCCGGCCCCGAAACGCTTCAGCACGCAGCTCGAGCTCGCAGGCGATGGCTCGGGCATAGCGGTCGTGCTCCGGGCCTTCGGCCACCGAAGCGAAGTCGCAGTACGGGCACTTGGACAGGCAGTAGGGGAAGTGGATGTAGACGCCGAAGCTCATGGAGCGGACCTTCCGCATCAATGCGAACGGCGGGGCCGCGACTTCTACGCCCGCCCAGGGGTGATGGCAATTGGCAGGGCGATCGATGGCGCTCGCTGCCCGAGCTCGCAGCCGTTTGCCCGGAGCCTGTGGCAGGCGCCGGGCTCGGCTGCCTGGGGCGCGCACGGTGTCCAGCTTGAGTCGAGTGCTAGAGAGGCCGAGATGCGCGCTCTTCCGATGGCGATGGTCCTGGCTGCGACTGCCGCACTCGCCGCGATGCCGGCGTGCTGGCGCGAGCCAGCGGGTCGGACCTGGGACTTCGATGAGGAGGCCGACCAGGCCGAGGCCCGGGACTTCCTGGCGAAGTGGTCGGCGCTGGAGAAGAGAGCCGATCCCTCCTCGCTGTTGGACCGTTCGCGGCTGGCGTTGCAGGCGCTCTCAACCGGGTTGTGGCGTAAGGTGCCCGGGTTGAACGGACCGGCGCTCCAGACGCAAGGCCTGCAGGACGCAGAGCGCGCGGCCGCGGCGCAGCCTGAGAGCCCTGCGCCTCTGCGGCTCATCGCGGCCTTTCAGGCGCGGGCTGGCAACCTCGCTGCAGCCAGAGGCGCTGCCTGCCGAGCCGCCGATCTGGCGCCCCGCGATGCCGATGCTCTGGAGTCCTGTGGCGATCTGCTTCGCGCCTGCGGGGACGGAGGCGAGGCGGTCCAGCGGTACCGGGCAGCGGTCCTCTCCTCGACGAGTCGCGAGCAGCAGTTCGCTCTCCTCGAGCAGATCGAGCGCACCAGCCTCACGCCCCTCGCCGACTTGAACACCCTGCCCAGCGAGCTGGTCGCCCAATGGCGGCTCAGCCAGGCTGCTCAGGCCAGCCGAGGCAAGGGCCTCTTCGAACACCTGGGCCGCTGATCGATCGCCGCCCCTGGTGTCGTCTCGAGCGCCCGCCTTCATGGGAAAGGCAGAAAGGCTCCTCTGTAATGGCTAATCCCTCGTAATTACAGGGCTTGATCGTGGGATGCCTGGGGACGAGGCGCGAATGTGACGCCCGTCTCAGTCTGCCCGCAACCGCAGGCCCTACGCCGGGTTAGAGTCCCTCGGGATGCACGAGCCAGCCCCCACCGGGACGGACGAGGACGCCGTCTTGATGTCGCAGCTGCGCGAGGGAGATCGCGCAGCGTTCACGCGGCTTTACGACCGCCATGCGAGGAGCGTCGTGAGCTTCGCCTACCGCTTCGTGCAAGACCGGGCGAAGGCCGAGGAGCTGGCACAGGAGGTCTTCCTCAAGCTCTTTCGCAGCGCCGAGTCGTACGAGCCGCGGGCGCGCTTCAAGACCTTCCTGTTCCGCATTGCCGCCAACCACTGCCTCAACGAGCGTCGCCGAGGCGAGTACCGGACACAGACGAGCCTGCCCGAGACCGAAGACGGCAAGCAGCTCGACCCCGCGGCCCCGGCGACCGAGGGCCCGGACGAGGCGTTGGCGGGCAAGGACCTCGAGGGTGTGCTGGGGAAGGCCCTCGCCGAGCTGCCGGAGCGGGAGCGAGTCGCCTTCTGCCTCGCCCGCTTCGAGGGCATGCCCTACAGGGAGATCGCCGCCGCGCTCAACGCGAGCGAGCCGGCGATCAAGAGCTTGATTCACAGGGCCACCGTCTCGGTGGCCAGGCGGCTCGCGCCCGTGGTGGGCGCAGATCCGCTCAAGTCAGCCAGGGGGTAGGAGTCGGCCATGGTGCGTCGTGACGACTCAAAGCCGCCGGAAGGGCGACCGACCGAAAGGGCGGAGTCATGCTGCACTTGTCCAGCGGGTGGAAGTCCCGTCCGGGTAATCGCCGGAGAGCCCGGTAGCAGACCAGCGCCTGAGGCCGAGAGGCCGACTGGCGAAGCCTGGTGTCGAAAGCCCTTCGCGACGAGAGTCGTGGGAGGGGAGCAACAGCGCGGGCCGCAACATCAAGTGAAGCCTGCCGCCTCGTCAGATAAACAATCCGAGCGCCGAGCCGAGCATGTCGCGGTGAAGGCCACGTCGTCCCCTCGCGAGTCCGGATGGGGGGATGGGATCGGCGGGGTATGGGGAGCAGCACGCGCTGAAGGACAGGTGTGGAACACGAGAGACCCGTCTGCGCAGCCGACGTCCGGCGAAGACCGACCGTATAAGCCGAGTGCGAAATCGGGCGGAGCGCAGCGGGAGTCCGAGGGGGCCGTAGTACCGATGATGATCGCGCCGCACAACGCGGTCGGAGGAAAGGGCCCCTGCTCTGGTCACGCGAACGGAAGGGTCAGGCACGAGGGCATGACCGAGTCAGCTCGGTCCAACCACCCCCACGAGCGAAGGCTCGCGGTCAAAGTGCGGCTCGGATGTCCGCTATGGAAAGCAGCCAAGTGGAGCGAGAAGCGGCGCCCCGGCGCGCAACAGACCCTCTGCGGCAGCGACGCCCCGCAGAGAGCGAACGGGACCCCGAAGACCGACTCCATGCAAGCTGCGTCAAGAAGACCACCGGAAAGCCGTGTGCGGGAAATCCGCATGCACGGTTTGAAAGGAGGTGGGGGAACCCGGACCGCGTGAGCGGCACCGGCGCCCCCATCCACCAATGAGCATTCACGTGAGCGAGGAGCTGACCGCACTGCTCGACGGGGAACTCTCGGCCCTCGAGCGCGCCCGAGTCGAGGAGCACCTGCGGTCCTGCCCGGCCTGTGCCGCCGAGCGCGCCAGCCTCGAGGCCGCGCTGGGGTCGCTGGCCAGGGTCGAGGCGATCGAGCCGAGCCCCGAGCTGCGCCGGCGGGTGCTCGCCCGGGTCGCGGTCGAGCCGGAAGGGCTGCTTGCCCGCTTCCGTGCCCTCTTCTCCGTGCGCTTCCTGGTCCCGGTCACGGCAGCCGTCGCCGCCGCGCTGGTGCTCATGTTGGCGCAGCGCGAAGAGGGGCCTGCCGCCTCCGACCTCGAGGTCGCCGAGTGGCTCGAGCTCCTCCAGGACTACGACGTGGTCGCCGTCGCCCTGCCCACCGACATCCCGCCTGCCGACCTGGACGTCGTCGCCCATCTGCACGAGCTGGGAGAATAGCCATGCTGCGCCAGAGCCTCGTCCTCGTTCTGCTGGTTTGTCTCGCCGCCCCTGTCGCCGGGTACGCCCAGGCTCAGGCAGAAACCCAGCCGGAGGAGTCGGCCGCCGAGCGGTTCCGCAAGCTCCCGGAGGAGAAGAAGGAGGA